>JBOGGR010000136.1:0-9884 GCA_050744025.1 Acidimicrobiales bacterium | reverse complement strand
GGGCTGGGCCGGGGCGGGGCCGGCGGGCGGGCGGGCGAGGGCCGGCAGGACGGCCAGGCCCCGGTTGACCCCGGCGCCGTATCCGACGTTCCGGCCTGGGTCGACGATGCGGACCGCCGGGTCGGCGCCGGCCAGCGCCCGGCACGAGCCGTCGGCCGAGCCGTTGTCGACCACGACCACGTCTCCGATCCCCTCCGCCCGGAGGCTGGCCACGCAGGCCAGCAGGTGCTCTCCTGCGTTGTAGTTGACGATGACGGCGCCGACCCGTTGGCCGAGGCCGGACGGCACCCGGCCGGGGGCAGCCGGAGGGACCCGGCCGGGGGCAGCCGGAGGGACCCGGCCGAGGGCCCTGTTACCGCTCCCCTGGATCACGCCGACGGGGACGGGGAGGGCCGGCCCAGCTTGGGCGCCAGCCAGGCCGCCGTGCGGGCCAGGCCATCGGCCAACCCGACCGTGGGCTCCCAGCCGAGCAGTGACCGGGCCAGGCTCAGGTCGGGCTGGCGCCGCACGGGGTCGTCGACGGGGAGCGGCGCGAAGACCAGCGGCGACGACGAGGCGGTGATCCTCAGCACGGCCTCCGCCAGCTCCAGCATGGTGAACTCCTCGGCGTTGCCCAGGTTCACCGGCTCGGGGTGGTCGGCGTCGAGAAGGGCGAGGATGCCCTCCACCTCGTCGTCCACGTAGCAGAAGCACCGGGACTGCGACCCGTCCCCGTAAACGGTGAGAGGCTCGCCCTCCAGGGCCTGGACCAGGAAATTGGAGACGACCCGGCCGTCCCGCGGCCGGAGGCGGGGCCCGTAGACGTTGAAGATGCGCACGATGCGCACGTCCACCCCGTGGGCCCGGTGGTAGGCCATGGTCATCGCCTCGGCGAAGCGATTGGCCTCGTCGTAGACGCCGCGGGGGCCGATGGGGTTCACATGGCCCCAGTAGCTCTCCACCTGAGGGTGCACCTGGGGGTCCCCGTACACCTCGCTGGTGGAGGCCAGCAGGAACCTCGCTCCCTTGGCCTTGGCCAGCCCGAGGCAGTTGTGGGTGCCGAGGCTGCCGACCTTGAGCGTTTGGATGGGCAGCTCCAGGTAGTCCCGCGGTGAGGCCGGGCTGGCGAAGTGCAGGACGGTGTCGACGGGGCCGGCCACGTAGACGTACGTGCTCACGTCGTGGCGGACGAAGCTGAACCCGGGCCGGCCGAACAGGTGGGCCACGTTGTCGACGGAGCCGGTCACGAGGTTGTCGAGGCAGACGACCTCGTCACCCCGCTCGATCAGGCGCTCGCAGAGGTGCGAGCCGAGGAACCCGGCGCCTCCCGTGACCACCACCCTCACGGCCGGTCAGTCCGCTGCTGGCCCGTCCGATGCCGGCCGGTCCGGTACCGGCCCGTCACCGGAATGGGGTGTGGGGGGCCTCGGCGCTGTGGAGCCCGTCGTGGTTCGTGCCCACTGTCGGCGGCGCACACCTGGAGGTCGTGGTCGTGCGCCGCCACGTCGAGAGCCAGAAGACGGCTGCATAGATGGCGCTTGCCGAGGCCCGCTACCGCTACCGCCTGCGGGTGAGCCCCACCCAGGCGACAGCCCTCCAAGGCGTGTTCGACGCCTGTCGCTTTGTGTGGAACACCGCACTCGGGCGTTGGGGGGACCTGTGGCGACATGAGGATCTCTCGCTGCCCTACGCCATCGCCGACAAGGAGCTGACCGACTGGCGCTCTCGTTTCGACTGGCTGGCAGCGTGCCCGAGCGTCCCCCAACAACAGGTGTTGCGAGACCTCTACGGGGGCATCTCGGCCTTCTTCGACAAGGCCAACCATGCGGGGCTGCCCCGCTTCAAGTCCCGCAAGGCGGGATATGCCAGGGCCCGTTGGACCGCCAGGGGCTTCATCGTGTCGGGCAGCGCTCGGGGCGCCACCCTCGATGACCGCCTGGAGCTGGCCGTAGCCGGCGGCCGCATCCCCCTCCGGGTGGTGTGGTCCCGACCACTGCCATCGGTTCCCACCAGCGTCAGCGTCTACCGGGACCCCGCTGGGCGCTGGTGGGCAAGCTTCGTGGTCCGCATCGAGGTCCCCGATGCGGCGGTCGGGTCGAGCGGGAGAAGCACCGGCCTCGACGTGGGGCTTTCCACCTTCGCCACCACTGAAGACCCTGAGTCCGACGTGGCCAACCCGCGCTGCGCCCGGGCCGCTGCCAAGGCGCTGGCGCGCTCTCGGGCCAACACGGCTCGCAAGGCCAAGGGATCGAAGGGCCGGGCCAAGGCCAAGCGCCGAGCAGCGCGAGTGGCAGCCAGGGTGGCCAACCAGCGAGCCGACTTCCACCACAAGGCGGCCAGGACGTTGGTGGCCAGCTACGACCGCATCGGTGTCGAGGACCTCGAGATCAAGCACATGTCCGCCAAGGGCAAGGGCCGCCACAAGGTGGGCCTCAACCGCTCCATCGCCGATGCCGGGTGGTCTCGGTTCCGTGAGGCCCTTGCCTGGCAGGCCAAGAAAGCTGGAAAGACCGTGGTGGTGCTCCCAGCCAGGGACACCACCCAGCGTTGCAGCACTTGCGGGACGAAAGCCAAGCCCCGCGTCGAGCTCTCGGACCGGGTGTTTAGGTGCCGGGCATGTGGGCTGGTCGCCGATAGGGACCGCAACGCTGCTCGGAACCTGAACCCCGACCGTGCGGGACCGGGCGGCGGGGCTGAACCGTCCGGGACACTCCCGGTGGGCGATGACGGCACTGAGCCCAGGGTCCCTGCGGGTATCCTGGCAGCCTGAGCCCCAGAATCCCAAGGCTTTGGTCGTGGGAGCAGTCAATGGCCGCCGATCCCCTGGTAGCTGAACCCGGCCAGGCGCATGGCCGCCGGGTCCAACAGGTTACGCGCGTCGACCACGCAGGGGGTCACCATGGCCGCCCGGACCTTGGCGAAGTCGAGCCAGCGCAGCTCGTCCCACTCCGTGAGAACCGCCAGCACCGAAGCCCCCTGGCAGGCGGCGTACGGGTCGGAGCAGACCTCCATGCCAGGCAGCGGGTCGAGCACGGTCGGGTCGTACGCCCTGACCGTGGCCCCGGCCTCGGCGAGGCGGGCGATGATCGCCACGGCCGGCGAGTCCCGCCGGTCGTCGGTGCGGGCCTTGAAGGTGAGCCCCCAGGCCGCCACCGTGACCCCGGCCAGCGACCCGCCGGCCATTGCCACGATCTTGGACACGACCCGGGCCCGCTGCTCGTCGTTGACGGCGATGACCCCCCGCAGCAGGTTGAAGTCGTACCCGGCGTCCTCGCCGATCCGCACCAGCGCCCGCGTGTCCTTGGGGAAGCAGTTGTGAAGCACGAGCCCACCCGATGTGACCACGGTGCCGGCTGCCGGGACTTCCAAGGAGTACACCCACCCCCGGTGATGATGACTCTCGATGGCAGCGACCCGCAGCCACGAGGCATTCTTGGTCAAGGCACGGTACCCGGTCGGCTGGATCCACTTGGCCTGACGGGCGATCGACCTTCGGATGGCGGCAGCTTCACCTTCCGGGAACAGCCAGAGCGCCTCGTCCACTTGGTGGGCCCCGGAGATGCTCACCCAGGAACAGTCCACCGTGGACTTGCGAGTCCGTCCGACCTTCAGCCGGGCCGTGACCCTGAGGTCTCCCAACAGGCGGAGCAGCCCATCGGCCAGTTCCCGAGAGACGGTGCCATATTCGAGAACGACGCTGGGCCCACCATTCACCAGCGACCACGATCCGTCGCCATCCCACATGCCCCGAACCAAGGCTTGCTTTGCCCAGGTGGGTGCAATCCAGATGGGGTCCGGCACGCGCTTCGTATAGGCGTTGACCCCCAGGCGGAGCACGGACGTGAACCATCCGGCCAGGATCGGCGACGAGATGGACACGACCCTGGCGGTAGGAGCGGTGTGGACGGATACCTTGACACCCTGGTCCCGCCAGTAGGAGGCCACGAAGTCAACCAAGTCCTCCTCATCCGTGGGGTGGAAGGACCACTTGACACGGGTCCGTCTGTGGACGCCGTCGCGGCACGGGTCCACGACGGTGCAACCTTCCGCCAGATACAGGCCGACCATCCGCCAGAAGTCAGCACTGAGTGGCATCGCGGCGGGGACATAGGTGCCGTTGGTAGTCGTGCCGTAACGTCCCCCTCTCTCCGCGACTCCGAGATCCCATAGCTCATGCAGTCGCATCGCCTCGCAGCGAACTATGTCCCTTCGTCGAGCGGGGGAGAGGCGGTGCCGCAGCTCAGACACCTGTCGGACCTGTTCTCTCCCGAGACGGACGATCACCTTCTCGGGAGAGATACCGGAAGGATCCAGCGCGTCCAGGAGTCGACCATCCGCGGGCTCCGGGTCGACGACGAGGGGTCTGCCTTGGGCGACGGGGAGCCAGTCCTTCTGAGAGAGGTCGGCGGCCACCTTGATGGTGACGGCCTCCCCGTCGACACCGTCACTGACGACAAACGGATGATCGGGTGTGACGCTGACACGCCTTCCCATCTTCGTCCGCACGGTCAGGACAGGTCCGTCCCAAGGCCGGGCCGTGAAGGCAGAGACGGCCAGGAACTCGGGCCTCGACTCGCCGAACGTCCAGGCCAGCACCTCCCATCCCCTTGTCCCGGTCCGATCCACCTCAGCGAACGCGTGCTCCATCGTGAGCAGCCGGACCTGCCCGCCCCGACGCACGAGCACGGTCTCGTGCGGCAGCAGGCAGGACCCCCCCCAACCGGGGCCGGGCTTCAGGAACTCGAAGCCGATGCGCCCGTCGTAGCCCATGCCCAGCACCACGTCGCGCACGTCGGCCCCCACCGCCTCGCACAGGTTCGCCACGGCGTTGATGAAGCTGATCTTGGTGGCCAGGAAGGCGTTGGAGGCGTACTTGATGGTCTCGGCCGACGCCGGGTCCGTGACCATCACCGGGGCCTGGATGCCCTCGAACAAGGAGGCCACCCGGATGGCGGCGGCCTCGTCCTGGCTCCCGATCACGATGCGGTCCGGGTGCAGGCAGTCGTGGATGGCGGAGCCCTCGCGGAGGAACTCCGGGTTGGACACCACCGTGACGTCCTCCCGGCGCAGCGCCCGCTCGACCACCCGGGTCGACCCCACCGGCACCGTGGACTTGTTGATGACCACGCACTGGGGCTCCAGATGGGGACCGATCTCGCCGGCCACGTCCACTATGTAGGACATGTCGGCCGAGCCGTCCGGGCGCTGGGGGGTGGGCACGCAGAGGAACACGAACTCCCGGCCCGGCACCGCTGCGCCCGCCCCGACCACGAAGCGGAGCCGGCCGCTCGCCAGGCCCTCTTGGACCAGCTCCTCCAGCCCGTCCTCCACGATGGGGATCTCCCCCCGGGACATCCGCTCGACCTTCTCGACCACGACGTCTGCGCAGCAGACCTCGTGGCCCAGGTGGGCGAGGAACGCCCCTGTGGTGAGGCCCACGTACCCGACCCCGATGACAGCCACCGAGCTCACTGGTCGACCAGCCCCTTCACCAGGACCTCCAGGGACTCCCGCCAGTCGTCCAGCAACGGCAGGCCGGAGAGGCGAAGGGCAGCGTTGCCGAGCACCGAGTACGCAGGCCGGGGGGCGGCCCGCGGCGGATCCAGGTCGGCGGCGGCGACCGGCCGGACCCGGTCGGGATCGAGGCCTGCCGCAGCCAGCACGGCCCGGGCCAAGCCGTACCAGGTAGTCTCCCCCTGGTTGGTCACGTGGAAGACCCCTGGCCGGCGGTCTTCCACGAGCCGGCGGATGGCGCCGGCCAGGTCGGCGGCCATGGTTGGGGAGCCCCGCTGGTCGTCGACGAAGGAGAGGGCGTTGCCGGCCCGGGCCAGGCGGAGCACGGTGTGGACCATGCTGGGCCCGTGGGCCCCGCACAACCACGAGGTCCGCACGACGGTGGCGTCCGGCCAGCACGCGCGCTCGCCCCACAGCTTGGAGCGGCCGTAGACCGAGAGCGGGCGGGGATCGTCCCACTCGGTGTATGGACGGGTGGCCAGCCCGTCGAAGACGTAGTCGGTGGACAGGTAGCAGAGGTGGGCGCCGGCCCGCCGGGCCGCCTCCGCCACATGGCGGGTCCCGAGGGCGTTCACCAGGAAGGCCCGGTCCGGATCCCCCTCGCACGCGTCGACGGCGGTCCAGGCGGCGGTGTGGACCACGGCGTCGGGGCCGAGGCTCCCGACGGCCCCGAGGACGGCGTCCCGGTCGGCCACGTCCAACCGGGCCCGCGGCCAGGCCTCCACCTCCCATCCGCCGGCGGGGGCCCCGAAGGACCCGGCCCGGGCCCCGAAGGCCGCTGCCAGCTCCCGGCCCAGCTGGCCCCCTGCCCCCGTGATCAGGACCCGCACGCCATCACGCCAGGTCGCCGGAGGTCAGCCGGCCGAGCTGGCCCACGCCGTCTCCTGCACCGGAGCCCGCTCCCGCAGGGGCTCCCACCACCCGCGCCGCGCGGCGTACCAGTCCACGGTCTCGGCCAGGCCCTGCTCGAAGGGGGTCAGAGGCTCCCAGCCCAGCTCCCGGCGGATCTTCGCCGAGTCCAGGAGGTAGCGCCGGTCGTGGCCGGGCCGGTCGTCCACGATGGTCTTGAGGGAGGCCGGCCGGCCGGCCGCCGCCAGCACCAGGTCGGCCACCTCCTCGATGCTGGCCTCCCTCCCGCTCCCGACGTGATAGGTCTCCCCGACCCGCCCCCGCTCCAGGACGGCCTCCACCGCCCGGCAGTGGTCGGTCACGTGGAGCCACTCCCGCCGGTGATGAGTCGAGGCGTACAGCGGGAGGGCCCGGCCGTCGAGGGCGTTCGTCGTGAACAGGGCCACGACCTTCTCGGGGAACTGGTAGGGCCCGTAGTTGTTGCAGCAGTTGGTGATCGTCACGGGGAGCCCGTACGTCTCGGCGTAGGCCCGCACTGCGTGGTCGGCTCCAGCCTTGGAGGCGTTGTACGGCGTGCGAGGCCGGTAGGGGGATGCCTCGGTGAAGGCGTCCCCGCTGTCCAGCGCCAGGTCCCCGTAGACCTCGCAGGTAGAGACGTGGTGGAAGCGGCTCACACCGGTCTGCCGGGCCGCCTCCAGCATCGTCTGGGTCCCGAGCACGTTGGTCCGGAAGAAGAGGGCCGGGTCGAGGACGGCCAGGCTGTTGTGCGACTCCGCGGCGAAATGCACCACGACGTCCACGCCGTGGGCCTCCATGGCTCCCCTGGCCGCGGCCGGGTCGCACACGTCGGCACGGACGAAGACGATCCCGTCCTCGACGTCGGCCAACGACGCCCGGCTCCCGGCGTAAGTGAGGGCGTCGTAGACCACCACCGTGTCCCCCGGGTGCGTCCCGAGCCAGTGGCGGACGAAGTTCGAGCCGATGAACCCGGCCCCGCCGGTCACGAGCAGTGTCATCGGATGGACAGACTAGGTCCCTCAGCCCAGGTCGACCCGGGAATGGTCGCCCAGCATGAGCCGCGTGGCACGGGGCCGCCGGGCCGTGCGGGTGACCTCGACCATCTTGCCGATGAGGGAGTCCTCCACGCGGGGGATGTCGACGATCCGGCTCTGCTCCAGCACGACGGAGTGCTCGACCTCCGAGCGCAGGACCTCGCAGCCGAAGTAGACGGAGGTGAAGGGCCCGATGTAGCTGTCCTCGATCCGGGTCCCCTCCCCGATGATCGCCGGTCCCCTGACCGTGGACCGCACGATCTCGGCCCCTGCCTGGACCACCACCCGGCCCTCGATCCGCGACGCCTCGTCGACTTGGCCCTCGATGCGCGGCTCCAGGCCCTCCAGCACCAGCCGGTTGCCCTCCAGGAAGGCGTCCAGCTCGCCCAAGTCCTTCCAGTAGCCGTCGACGACCTGTGACAGGACGCGATGGTGGTGGTCGAGGAGCCACTGGATGGCGTCGGTGATCTCGAGCTCGCCCCGAGCCGAGGGGGCGATGGCCGCCACCGCCTCGTGGATGCGGGCGTCGAACAGGTAGACCCCGACCAGGGCCAGATCCGACGGCGGGCGGACCGGCTTCTCGACCAGGCGGACCACCTCCCCGGCCCCGTCCAGCTCGGCCACACCGAAGCGTTGGGGGTCCGGGACCCGGGCGAGGAGGATCTGGGCCGCCGGGGCCCCTCCGCCGGCGACGCCCCCCGGCTCCAGGCGGCCGGCGACGCCCCCCGGCTCCAGGCGGCCGGACGAGCTCGCGAGCCGGGCCCGCTCCGCCTCGAACCCGGCCACGAAGCTGGACACCCCCTGGCGCAGCAGGTTGTCACCCAGGTACATCAAGAAGTCTTCGTCCCCGAGGAAGGGCCGGGCCACGATCACGCAGTGGGCCAGCCCGAGCGGGCGCTCCTGGGGGAGGTAGGTGACCTCCAGCCCCCACGGGGCGCCGCTCCCGACGGCAGCCTCCACCTCGACCCTGGTGTCGCCGACGATGATCCCGACCTCTCGGATGCCGGCCTCGGCCATCGCCTCCAGCCCGTAGTAGAGGATCGGCTTGTTGGCCACCGGCACCAGCTGCTTGGCGCTGGTGTGGGTGATGGGGCGCAGCCGCGTGCCGCTCCCCCCGGCAAGGATCAGCCCCTTCACGACGGTGCCGGCCGTGCCGGCGGTGCCGGCCCGGCCGGACCGGTCCCGGAGCTCAGCAGGGGGTGGGGTCCCACGGCGGGTAGTGGGTCTGGCCGGGGAGGCCCGACGACCCGGCGGCGGTGGTGGAGGTCGTCGGCCCGGAGGCAGCAGTCGAGCTCGAGCCGGGGAGCGGCTTGGCGCTGATGCCGGCGAAGCTGCTCCCCGTGGTCAGGATGACCGTCGAGCCGCTCATGTTGGGGTCCTCGTTGACGGTGGCGCCCCCCCGTACCCGCTCGGCCAGGGTGCGGGCCGCGGCCTGCATGCCGGGGCCGTACGTGACGATGGACGTGGTGTTGCCGTAGGAGCTGGCGTCCCCGTAGTTCACCACATGGAACCCGGCCGAGGTGAGGTCCTGGGCGGCCTGGCCCGCCTGGCCGGTCGCCCCCGAGCCGTTGAGCACCTGGACGCTGACCGAGGAGGGCGCGAGGGTGGCCTGGGTGGCCGGCGGTCCAGTGGACGTCAGGCCGGGCGCCTTGGGGGCCGAGGCGCCATAGTGCTCCCAGGTCGAGATCACCTGGGCGTCCTCGGACTTGCTCGGCATGAGCACGTCGCCGTAGCCCTGGTAGTTGCTCACGGCGTTGGTGGGGAGCGTCCAGCTCGGCACCGTGGCCGGCCGCAGGGAGTGGAACTTCCCGATCATCCGGAGGATGTCAGAGGTCGTGAAGCTGGTGTCCAGAGTCACGTCCTTGACGGCCTGGGAGGCCAGGGAGTTGGCGGTGATGGGGTTGCGAATCCCGTCGTGGATGGCCTTGCCCACGAGCACCCGGAGGAACTCGTGCTGGCGCTTGATCCGCCCCAGGTCGCCGGTCCCCTCGGTCACCCACTGGCCACCCTTCTCGTACTGGTAGTAACGGCTGCGCACCAGCGAGAGGGCCTGGGTGCCGTCGAGAGTGTCGTTGCCCGCCGGCTCGTCGAGCCCGGACTCGTTGCCGGTGCCGGTGGGCGATCCGTCACGCGTCGGGTAGGGGAAGTGCATGCAGACCCCCCCCACCGTGTTCACGAGACCCATGAGCCCCGAGAAGTCGACAGCCACGTAGTGGTTGATCGGGATGCCGAAGTCCTGGTGGATGGTCTGGATGAGCTGGCTCGGCCCCTGGTCGAAGGCGGAGTTGATCTTGTTGGAGCCGCTGGTGCCGGCGATGGGGACGAATGTGTCCCTCGGGATGGAGAGCATGGCCGCCTTGCCCGTGCTCGGGTCGACGTGGACCAGGATGATGACGTCGCTGCGCTGGCCGGTGACTACCGAGGCGTTGCCGAACTGCTTGGCCTGGGCGGCTGTGTCCCCTGCCCTGCTGTCGGAGCCGACCAGGAGGA
>JBOGGR010000135.1:0-5435 GCA_050744025.1 Acidimicrobiales bacterium | reverse complement strand
CCCGGCGTGGAACCAGCGGGTGGCGCTCTGGCGGCTCACTCCGTTCTGCCTTGCCCACTCGGACAGCCTCACGGTCTCCATCATGACCAGGGGGTGTGACACTCATGGCCGGCCGAGACAGAATCACCCATTCCGCTCAGCAGTTGGTAACCCTGGCGCGATGGTGTATACTCGATGGTGTATATGGCTACTCGGACGCAGATCTACCTCACGGACGAGCAGCGCGCCCGCCTGGCCGAACGGGCCCGGCGGCAGGGCGTGCCGATGTCGCGGCTCATCCGTGACGCGGTGGACTCGCTGCTCGCAGGCGAGGACGACCTGGACGCGACGTTCGGTGCAGCGCCCAGTGTCGCCTGCGGGGTGCCGCCGCGCTCTGAGTGGGACCGCCTTGGCTGAGCTGCTCGTGGACACGGACGTGTGCATCGACCACCTCGTCGGCGTGCGCCGCCTTCCCCGAGGGGCGGGACGGCTCGGCTACTCGGTCATCACCCGAGCCGAGCTGCTGGCCGGCGCCCACGGGGACGACGAGCCCAACGTCAGGCGCCTCTTGGCCGGCATGGACGAGATCCCAGTCGACCGCCGGATCGCGGACCGCGCCGGCCTGTTGCGACGCGAGGTCACGCCGCTTCGCATGCCCGACGCGCTCATTGCAGCAACCGCGCTCGTTCATTCGATGGCCCTCCACACGAAGAACGTGCGCGACTTCGGACGCCTGCCTGGGGTGCGGCTGCATCGGGCTCGACGACCCTGAGGCTGGCTCGGCCGGGTCAAGCCGGTGCCCCCCCTGGGCGCAACCCCTGCCGGCGGAGCATCTCCCCCTTCGCCCCACCACTGCCGGGGGAAATAGCATCCGGCTTGCCTGAGCCCCGTTCCCACTCCCACCGCCCGCGTGTCCCGCCGCTGGCTCGTCGACGCTGTGTCGCCTCAGCGTGGCCGGTACGCCGAGCCTCGATGCTGGATGCGGTGGACGGTCACCGTCTTGGCGGCGTCGTCGACGCTGTAGATGATCCTGTAGTCGCCTCGCCGGGCGGAGTGGAGGCCCACCAGCTCCCCTACGAGCGGCTTGCCGAGCTGGTAGGGGTTGTCGCTGATGGGGCCGTGCAGAGCAGCCAGAGCGGCATCGCGGACCTTGCGGGGGAGCCGGTCGAGGTGGCGGAGCCCTTCGGGGGTGATCCGGACCTCGTACATCAGTCGCGGGCTTCAGGACGGGGGAAGCGGCAGTGACTCACCTCGGTCTGCCTCGACGCGGGACCTGGCCAAGGAGGCGGTCAGCTCGGGGTCCCGCAGGATGTCGAGGGTCTCTTCCAGGGCGTCCAGGTCTTCGGGGCTGACGAGGACGAATGATGGCCGACCGTTGCGGGTGACCAGGATGCGCTCGTGCTCGTGCTCGACTCGCTCGGCCAACTCCGAGAGATGCGCCTTGACCTCGCTGAACGGCAACACCTCGGACATAGGTCAGTATTCTGACCTATTGGTCGGGGGTTCGCAAGGTGACGGGCGCCGAACGGCGCCCGCCTCTGGCGCTAGCGTTATGATGACCATATGAAGAAGCGCCGCGTGACGATGAACCTGGATGAGGACGTCGTCCAGGCCCTGGAGTCCCTTGGGGGCCGCAGCCTGTCCGCCACCGCCAACGACGCTCTCCGCCAATCGGTGGCTACCCAGGCCCATCGGGTTGCGCTCGCCCGCTGGCTGGACGACCTCGACGCCGCTCACGGCGAGGCCACACCGGAAGAAGCCGAGGCCATCGACACGCTCGTCGAGAGGTTCGCTCAGCACTCCTCCGACGTGGTGGCCTGACAGTGACCGTCTCGGCAGTGCTGGACGCGGCGGCGTTCGACGTCATCGACACCGCCGAAGGCGCCCAGCTGCGCCATCTCTTGCGGAGCGTCCTTGACCGTGGCGGCGACGTGCGTTGCGCGGCAGTCACGCTGGCCGAGGTTTGCCGAGGCCCGGACCGGACACGCCGCGTCGAGGTGGCGGTGACTCGAGACCGCGGCGGCCAGCGAGTCCTGGTCGTGCCTACCGACGAGCGGCTGGCCAAGCTCGTCGGCACCGTGCTCCACGCCGCCGGCCGGTCGAGCGACGCCATGGCGGACGCTCACGTGGTGGCGGTCTGCGCTGGCGCTGATGCTGTCGTGGTGGTCACCTCGGACCCCGAGGACATCGCCGAGCTCGCCACTGCCATTCCCGGCACCCGGGTCATGACACGCCGCCCTCGGGTCGTCACCTGGGGTCGCTGAACGGGCCCGGCACCTGCCAGGTAGTCCGACGGCGGGCGCCCCCAGCCTTCCGGCTCGCGACGGCCTCGGCCTGGGCCCTCCCCCGAAGCCGTAGGCTCGGCTGGGTGGCGACGCCGACACTCGACGAGGCCATGCGGCTCGAGCGCGCAGGCGACCTCGACGGCGTCGTGATCGTCCTCGAGGGGGTCCTCGACCGCAGCCCGTCCAACCCCGGGGCCCTCACCCACCTGGCCCGGGTGCAGCTCGAGCGGGGGCGGCTGAGCGAGGCGGCCTCGGCGCTGGACCGGGCCGAGGCGGCCACCGGCACCACGCCGGCCACGGCCCGGCTGCGGGGCGACCTGTCCTACAAGGGCGGTCGCTGGGAGCAGGCAGCCCGCGCCTACCAGGACGCCGGCGCCCTCGGAGACAAGGGCACGTGGTCCCTCGTGCAGCTGGCCCGCTGCCAGGTCCGCCTCGGCGACGTGGAGGGCGCCCGGGGGACGGCGCTGCGGGCCGCCGAGCGCGACGCCGGCTCGGTGGGGGCCTGGGTGGTCCTCGGCGACCTCGCTGCCCGGGAGGGCCGGATGGACGAGGCCGAGAAGATGTACGGCTGCGCCCACGACCATGCCCCGGACGACCCGTGGGCCTACGCCAAGCTGGTCGAGGCCAGGCTGCTGAGGCTGCCCCCCGAACGCCGGGACGCCGAGGTCAAGGTGCTGCTCAAGACCACAGGCAGGGACAACAAGCACCTCCTCGGCGTGCTGGCCAAGCTGCGCAGCCAGCAGGGGGACCACGAGGCGGCGGCGCGTGCGTGGGGAGACCGGGCCAGGAGCACCGGGGACCTCTATGCACGCAAGATGGAGGGCTACGCCCTGCGCAAGGCGGGCAAGGTGGACGAGGCGGCCGCCGTGCTCGGCCAGTGCCTGGTAAGGGCGCCCGACGACCTCATCCTGTTCCGCACCTATGTCGGCCTCCAGCGCAAGCGCGGGGCCATCGAGGAGCTCCGCCGGACCCTGGAGGAGGCGCTGCCGGGAGCCGGCGGCCGGCGGGGCGCGTTCATCGGCGAGCTGCGCAAGCTCCCTGCCGACCCCACCGCGTGAGGAGATGGAGACCCTGACCGAGACGACGGACCCGACGCTCGGCGACCTCGTCGAGATCGCCGAGGTCGACACCGTCGTACGGCTCGACGGGTCCCCTGGACGCCTGGCGGAGCTGGTCCTCACCGGCGACGTGGTCCGGAGCCTCTCCGCCGTCCTGGAGGCGGCAGCCTCCGCCTCCGGTGGTGGCGCCGGGTTCTTCGTCGTCGGACCCTTCGGGTCGGGCAAGTCCCACTTCCTCGCCGCCGTGGGCGAGCTCCTGGCGAGCCCGGCGGCGGCCGCCGCCCTCCCGGGCTGGGACGTGCGGCTGCGGGAGCTGGCGGGAGCCGCTCGGCCGTCGCTGCCCGTGGCCGTGCCCCTCGTCGAGTACCGGGCCAGGGCGAGCCTCGAGGACGTGGTCGTCGAGCGGGCGTGGCGGGCGCTCGGCCAGCCGAGCCCCGGCGCCGGGACCGACCGGACGGCTGCCTGGGACGGCTTCCTCGAGGCAGCCCGGTCGGAGGGCCACGCCGGCGTGGTGGTCCTGCTCGACGAGCTGAGCGAGCTCCTGCGGGCCAAGCAGGGTCCCGCCCTCACAGAGGACCTCAGGTTCCTGCAGTTCCTCGGCGAGTGGACGCCCGAGCGTCCTGTGGTGGTGCTGGCCGCCCTGCAGGAGAGCCTGGAGGAGGTGGCCAACGTCAGCCAGCGGGAGCTGGCGCGGATCCGGGACCGGTACCGACCCAGCCTCACGTTGTCCATGCGCCACGTCGAGGACCTGGTGCGGGGCCGCCTGGTGCGACTGCTCCCGGAGGCCGGGCCCTGGGTGGAGCGGGCCTGGCAGGTGACCAGCCAGGCGTTCCCCGGAAGCCCCCTCCCACCCGACTCCTTCTCGCGGTGCTACCCGCTGCATCCGGCCACGCTGTCCCTGTTGGAGGGGCTCAAGTTCGTCCTGTCACAGCAGCGGGGGGTGGTCGACTTCATCTGCAGCCGGATGCGCGACGGCCTGGGGCGCGGGTACGCCGAGCTCGTCACGCCCGACGAGGTCTTCGACCACTTCGCCGGGCGGCTGCACGAGCGTGCCGAGACGGCCCCCTTCGCCGACACGGTCGTGCCCTACTACGAGCGGGCCGCCGACGAGCTCATCGACCCCGAGGACCACGATCTCGCCCTCCGGGCCGTGAAGCTCCTCTGCCTCTTGGCCGCCTCTCCGATCGAGCGGCCCCGCACCGCCGCCGAGCTCGCTGCCATGCTCCTCACGAGGGTCAGCGACATCGACGCCTCCGCCAACGTCGCCTACCTGGAGCGAGCCGTCCTCGAGCCGATCGTCCAGCGGGGGGCGTACGTGGTGGCCGAGGCGGGCCCCCCGGCCACGTACGCGGTGGAGCTGGGGGCCGACGCCGCCCTCGTGGCCCGCACCAGGGTGGCCCAGGCCCGGGCCGAGACCAGCCCTTCGGACCGGCGCCTGGTCGCCACGCTCGTCGAGCTGGGCTCGTCCCCGGTCCTGCCGCTCCAGCTGCTGGCCCAGGTCGGCGTGGCCCGCCGGGAGCTCCTGTGGCAGAACACCCTGCGCTCGCTCCTCGTGGGGACCGTCCGCGTCCTGGAGGTCACGGCCGAGGAGGCCTCGCAGTCCGTGAGCCAGGCGCTGGCCGCTGGGGCCGAGGGCTGCCTGCTCGTGGGCGAGCTGGAGCTGGACGAGGTGGCCGCCTCGGCAGAGCGGGCCCGGGCGCTGGTCACGGCGGCCGGCCGGCTGGCGCTGTGGGTGCCCGACGGGCTGCGGCCGGACGAGCGCGATGCGCTGCTCGACCTCCACAGCCGCCGTCTGGTGCTGGACACGGCCCGGGCCGAGGGGCCGGCCGACCTGGTGGAGGCGCTCGAGCAGGGCGGCGAGGCCGACGCCGCCGTGGCCCGCGAGATCCTCCGCCGGACCTACTTCGAGGGGCAGGTCCACTACCCGAGCCGGAGCGCCGGGGGCCGGGCGCCGGCCGTCGACCTGCCCTCCCTGGCCGGCCTGCCGTTCGACCGCCAGCTCCCGAGCCTGGCCGACCCCCTGCTGACGGGGCTGCACCCCCAGCACCGGGAGGTCGCTCCCCGGGGCGGGCTGGTGGGCGAGCGGTTCGTGCGCCAGCTCCTGAACGACGTC
>JBOGGR010000134.1:0-2486 GCA_050744025.1 Acidimicrobiales bacterium | reverse complement strand
GCTACAGTGGCCACCTCGACCGCTGGCGCCGCGGTGCGAAGCGTCTGGCGCGGGACCAGTAGGCGGCGGGTGGCGGAGGCGGCGGGCAGGCCCGCAGGAGGAGCGAGAGTGACCGGAGAGCTGGACGGGGCGGGGGTGGCCGATGGGCAGGCGGCCGATGGGCTGCCGGCCGAGGGGCAGCCGGCAGCGAGCATCGACGGGTCGTTCGTGGCCGTGGCCAAGCCGTCGGTCGCGAGCGTCGAGCTGGACGGCGAGGGCGTGCTCTACGACGAGGAGGCCGGCGCCAGCCACCTGCTGAATGCCACCGCCACCGCGGTGTGGAGCTGCCTGGACGGGTCGGGGACCCTCGACGAGATAGCCGCCGAGCTGGCCGACGCCTTCGGGGCGGACGCGCAGACGGTGAGGCACGACGTGATCGCCCTGGTCCAGCAGTTCGGGCGCCAGGGGCTGCTGGTGGGGATCGCCGCCGAGCCGCCAGCCGAGGCCGGCACCGGCGCCGGGGCCGACGGCGAGTCCCCGGTGGAGCCAGGCGAGAAGCCGGCCGGCGACGCCGCTGGCGAGCCGGACGGAGAAGGGAGCCGGGCGTGACCGGTAGCACTGACGACGAGGCCGCAGCGAGGGCCGGGGCCGCCATGGCCGGGGCCGCCGGCGGGCCCGACGTGGAGGAGCCCAAGTTCCTGGAGGAGCCGCCCACCTCCTGACTGGACAAGGTCGACCGCCTAGGTTGGGCGGCCACGAGCATCTTCAGGGTCGGGCCCTGGCACCTCGGCGTGCGCTCCAACACCGTCGAGACCGACGCCCTGCTGCGGCGGGTCCTGGCAGCGCACCTGGTCGAGGGCCGCGAGGCGCCTCCCAACTACTCGGTGGTCCTGGCTGGCGGGAACGGCGCCCGGGCCGGCGCCGGCGGCCCGAGGGAGCTGAGCTTCCTCTACCGCTCCAGCATCGCCGTCACTAGGACCCGGTCGGCGGGGCGGGTCGTGCGGGCGCTGTGCTCGTTCCTGGCCGGTCACGGGGAGGTGGCCCGCGACGGCCTCCTCCCCCTCGCCGGCATCGCCATCGTGGGCGAGCGGGCGGTCTTGGCGCCCGCGACCCTGCGCAACTACGTGGAGCTGGCCAAGCTCGAGGGGACCCTCCGCCGGTCCGGCCTCCGGCTCCTCGACGCCCCCTACGTCACCGTCGACCCCGGCACCGCGGAGCTGGTCGTGGGTCCTCCGGCCCTCCAGCTCGACGAGTCGGCCCTGGCCGGGATAGAGGGGGATGGGCGCGGGGCGGGTGGGGACGGTGGCGTCGGCCCCGCCCGCTACCCGATCGCGGGGTGGGGGTTCCTCCTCTCCTCCGACGACCCCGGGCCGCTGACCCGGGCCAGGAGCGTCGTGCTCGGGATGCAGGACGTCCTCGGGGAGCGCCCACTGGATGGGCAGAAGACGCTCGACGCCCTGGCCCGGCTGCTCGCCGGGATCGAGCCGGTCCCGCTGTCGTGGGACCTCGACGATGCCGTCCGGCGGCTCGCCGGCGCCGTCTCGGGCTGACCGGCGGGACCGCGACGCTCGCGTGCGCCCCGTCCACCAGCGTGGCGGGGGAGCCTACCGGCATCCGCGTCCTCGGCTACCGGGGTCTCCTGGTTAGCCCCGTCGACGTCCGAAGACCGTCATAGGTGCAACGTAACCCCTTCGGCCCTCCCGGTCGCCGATCGGCTTGCGGGCAGCTCAGGAGGCGGTGCCCAAGCGTGCTTCGAGGGCTTCGCGGGCGAGCTGCGAGACCGTCTTGCCCTCGTGTGCTGCGGCCCGCTCCGCTCGGTCGCGGACTTCGGGGGGGACCCTGAAGGCGATCTGTGGTGAACGGGCAGGGGCGCCTGAGAGGGAGGGACGACCACTACTGCGTCGCACCTCCTCGACGATGGCCTCCGCCACCTCCGGGGTGAGCCGGGTGCCGTCCGCCAAGCGGACATCTTCTCGTTCCAGGTCGACATCGGGCCCAATCGGGCTCTCGGTGGTGATGGTCGGCGCGCGGCGCTTGGTCATGACGTCTCCTTCGTGTAGTGGGTGGGTGGTAGCGCCGGTCGGGCTGGTGTTCGCCATGACGGATCGTGCGGAGCTTCGGCCGATCCGGCGCCGGCGTGCCGACTGGGTGAACCGGATCTCCACCCGACCATTCTGTCAGACCAAACCAGTTATGTCCAACACAGCTTCCGGCACTCCACCAGCCTGGGCAGTGTCACAAGCCGATCGGCGTGTGGGACGCCGATCTCGGGCGAAAGGGCGGTCCGGTGTGACCGTGGGTGTTACCATTGGCCTCATGGCCGCAGTGAAGCGCTCCGTGGCGTTCGACCCCGAGGTGTGGAAGGAAGCCGAGGCCGCCGCTCGGGAGGTGGGCACCAGCCTGTCGGCCTTGGTCAACGACGCCCTCTCCGAGCACCTGGCCTTACGGCGGGGCTTGCGATCCATGGAGGAGTGGCAGGCCGATCACGGAGCGTTCACGGAGGAGGA
>JBOGGR010000133.1:0-3376 GCA_050744025.1 Acidimicrobiales bacterium | reverse complement strand
GGCCGCCCCCTCCAGGACCTCGACCAGCAGGTCCTGGCCGAGCTCCTGGCTCGGCCAGGAGACCAGGTTGAGGGCGAGCAGTGGCCGGCCGCCCATGGCCCACACGTCGCTGGCGGCGTTGGCCGCGGCGATGCGGCCCCAGGTCCGGGGGTCGTCCACGATCGGCGTGATGAAGTCGGCCGTGACGACGAGGGCCCGGGACGCGTCGATCCGCCACACGGCGGCGTCGTCGCCGGTGTCGGCTCCGACCAGGAGGTCGGGATGGGTGACGGGGGTCAGGCGGCGCAGGACCTGCGCCAGGTCGCCGGGGGCGAGCTTGCAGGCTCAGCCGGCGCCGTGGCTGTACTCGGTCAGCCTCCGCGCGGGATCGGTCATGCCGGCACCGTAGCGGGGGCGGGGCCGGAGAGCCCGCCGGAGCCCGCCGCAGAGCCCGCCACAGAGCCCGCCGGAGAGCCCGCCGGTCAGGCGGCGGCGCCCGGCTGCACGGCGGTGCAGAAGGAGCAGCGCCGTGCACCCTCCGGGATCTGGCTCAGGCACTCGGGGCAGTCCTTCTTCGGCACGTCCTGGAACAGGTTCATGCGCCGGAGCAGCTTCGTGAAGGGCACGACGATGAAGAAGTAGACGACGAGGGCGATGATCACGAAGGAGATCAGCGCGTTGATGAACGACCCCCACGGGTAGAGGATCTTGCCCACGTGGAAGCCGCTGTTGGAGAAGTCCCCGATTCCGCCCGAGGCCAGGCCGATCGACGGCGTTATGAAGGCCTTCACGAAGGCCAGGACCAGGGCCTCGAAGGCCAGGGCCATGACCAGGCCCACAGCGATGGCGACCAGGTTCCCTCGGAGCAGGAAGTCCCGGAACCCCTTCATTTCCCCACCTCCATCGTCTCGGCGTTATGCCGGGGGAGACGCTACGCGGTATCGGTGGCCGCCGCCTCCTCGAGGCCGAGCTCGGCGATGGCCGCCTCGCGCATCTTGAACTTCTGGACCTTGCCGGTGACCGTCATCGGGAACTCGTCCACGAACTTCACGTAGCGCGGCACCTTGTAGTGGGCGATCCTGCCCCGGCAGTGCTCCCGGATGCCCTCCTCGTCCACCGTCGCCCCCGGCCGGCGCCGCACCCAGGCCATCAGCTCCTCGCCGTAGCGGGCGTCGGGCACGCCGATCACCTGGACGTCCTCCACCTCGGGGTGGGCGTAGATGAACTCCTCGACCTCCCTCGGGTACACGTTCTCGCCGCCCCGGATCACCATGTCCTTGCTCCGGCCCACGATGTTGACGTAGCCGTCGGTGTCCATGGTGGCGAGGTCTCCGGTGTGCATCCACCGGGCCCGGTCGATGGCCTCGGCGGTGCGCTCGGGGTCCGCCCAGTAGCCGAGCATGACGCAGTACCCCCGTGTCAGCAGCTCGCCCGTCTCGCCCCTTTGCACCGTGCGCCCGGTCGCCGGGTCGGCGATCTTGACCTCGACGTGGGGGTGCACCCGGCCCACGGTCGACACCCGCTGCTCCAGCGTGTCGTCGGCACCGGTCTGGGTCGACACCGGCGAGGTCTCGGTCATGCCGTAGCAGATCGTGACCTCGGTCATGTGCATCTCGGACACCGCCCGCTTCATCACCTCGACAGGGCACGGCGAGCCGGCCATGACCCCGGTCCGGAGCGTGGTGAGGTCGAGCTCGGCGAAGCGGGGATGGCCCAGCTCGGCGATGAACATGGTGGGAACGCCGTAGAGGCTGGTGCAGCGCTCGGCCTCCACGGTCTCCAGCACTGCAAGCGGGTCGAAGCCGGCCGACGGCAGCACGATCGTCGACCCGTGGGTGGAGCAGGCCAGGTTCCCGAGCACCATGCCGAAGCAGTGGTAGTAGGGGACCGGGATGCAGACCCGGTCGGCCTCGGTGTACCCGCAGCCCTCGCCGATGAAGAAGCCGTTGTTCAAGATGTTGTGGTGAGACAGCGTGGCCCCCTTCGGGAACCCGGTCGTGCCGCTCGTGTACTGGATGTTGATGGGGTCGTCGAACTGGAGGCCCGCCATGCGGGCCCGGAGGGCGTCCTGGCCGGCGCCGCCCGACGCCCCGCCCGCCCCGCCTGCTTCCATGAGCCCGTCCCAGGAGGCAGACTCCAGGTAGACCACGTCGGTGAGGGCGCCCAGCCGGGGCCGGACCTCGTCGACCATCGCCCGGTAGTCGCTCTCCTTGAACGACGGAGCCGAGACCAGCGTCCGGCAGCCCGACTGGCCCAGGGCGTACTCGAGCTCGGAGGTCCGGTAGGCCGGGTTGATGTTGACGAGGATGGCGCCGATCTTGGCCGTTGCGTACTGGACCAGCGCCCATTCGGCGTTGTTGGGGCTCCAGATCCCCACCCGGTCGCCGACCTCGATGCCCCTGGCCATGAGCCCCCGGGCGACGGTGTCGACGGCGCCGTCGAGCTCGGCCCAGGTGTACCGGAGCCCCTGGTGGCGCGAGACGAGGGCGTCCCCGTCCGGCACTCGGGCCACCGTGCGCTCCAGGTTGTCCCCGATCGTCTCGCCGAGGAGGGCCCTGGTGCTCGTGCCGTGGGCATAGGAGAGCAGCATGAGCCGACTGTACGACGGGGGGCGCTCCGCGACAATGGGCCCGTTGGCGGCCGGCCGTCGTTCGCGGAACAGCATCGGGTGCGGCCACGCTCCGTGCCCACTCCCGGGGGCCGCCGGCGCCGCCCGGGCCGCTCGGTGGCCGGCCGGACTGCCGCGCGCCGGGCTGCCGGCCGGGCCCGGGGGGCCTCGGAGCGGGGCGCCTCCCCGCTCAGGTCCAGGCGCCAGGGCGGCTCAGGGCCCGCCGGCGCCACCGCCACGGCGTGACGGCGATGGCCCGGGGGTAGTCCTCGTACAGCCATCGGGCGAACGCGGCGGCGCCGGGGCGGGTGGCCGACGTGATCCGCACCGCGCCCCGGGCGCCGAGGGGATGGCCGAGGACCCGGGACAGGCTGGCGGCCAGGCTGTCGTCGACGGCCAGGCCGGTGGCGACGGAGCGCCGGTAGGAGGCGGCCGCCCGGGCGGGGTCGAGCGCCCCGGCGTCGAGGATGGCCAGGGCCGCCAGCACGCCCGTCTCGAGGGCCTGGGCGATGCCCTCGCCGGTCATGGGGTCGCCGGCCCGGGCGGCGTCGCCGACGAAGAGAGCCCGCCCCCCGGCCCCGGTGAGGGGGCTCCGCCCGATGCGCGACGGGATGGGCCAGGTCCGGTGGGGTGCCCCGGGCCGGGCGCCTGGCCCGAGCAGGTGGCGCACGTGGGGCCGGGACAGGAGGTCGGGCCACAGGCGGGCCAGGTCGGCGCCGGCGGGTCCCGGCCGGCGGGTCCCGGCCGCAGCCCCAGCCCCAGCCCCAGCCACAGCCCCGGCCCCTGCCC
>JBOGGR010000132.1:0-2050 GCA_050744025.1 Acidimicrobiales bacterium | reverse complement strand
CCCCCCGGCTCGCCCGCTGCTGCGCCCGTTGCACCGGGGCGGGGGGTGGCTGCTGCGGCCCCGGGGACGGTGGGGGCCGCCACGGTGAACCCGAGCACGGTCCCCCCGACGACGACGACGGCCAGGCCCATCAGCCCGAGGGGAGCGACGGGGATGAAGCGCCGGGCTCGGGGCCTCCCCACGACCGCAGCCACCATGCCCAGCCAGGCCCATGCCTCCACCAGGCCGGCCAGACCGGCGATCGCCACGCCGGCTCCGGCCGGGACCCCGGTGATGACCTCCGCGGTCACCGACACCACGAGGAAGGTGAGGAGGATCCATCCGAGGGCCCTCGGGGCGAGGGGCTGGCGCCACCATCCAGGCGCGATGGCGCCGTGGTGGAAGAGGAGGGCGACGATGAGGGCGGCCGGCACGGCGGCGAGGAAGAACCATGAGACCGGGGCCACCGCCAGCCCGAACAGGAGCACGGTCATGGGCAGGAGGAGGGCGCCGGCGGCCAAGGTAAAGACCGTGGCTCGGGCGAAGAGGGTGATCAGCGACGGGCGTGGCGTCCCGGACGGCCAGGCGGCTCGGATCGTGAGGGCGGTGATCACGCTGCGGCCGACGAGGAGGCCCAGCCCCTCCAGCATCACGCTCACCCACGAGTTGGAGTAGACGAGCAGCCACCTCAGGTCGTGGAAGACCCCGAAGGGGACGGGGGCGTTGGCCTGGGCGGCCAGGCTCTGGCCCGAGCCGGCCCCGAGGAGGACGAGGGCCACCGCCTCCAGCAGGTTGGCCCCGACGCAGAGGGAGACCAGCGGCCCCCTGTCGAGCAGGCGCTCGGGGCCTTCGGCGCGCTCGGGGCGGGGGGCGCGCTGGGCGCGCTCGGCGTGCGCCCGCCGCTCAGGGCGCCCGGTCACGGCTTCGCCGAGCGACACTGGTCGAGCCAAGCCATCTCCTCCCGTGGTCTCCCGTTTCCCTGACAACGACGGTACCGTCGGAGCCTGCTCACCTGGAGTGCAGCCCTCAATGGCTTGCGCTCGAGCGGTGTCAACTGCCACCGAGGTGCCTCCACCACACGGCCGGGGGTCGCGCTCCAGGCACCGTCTGCCATCCCCACGACGCCGACGGCCACTCTATGTGCCCGCCGCAGTAGCCTCGTCGCCGGTGCCAGCCCTGAGTGCCCGCCGTCTGCTCGACCATGGCGCGGCGGGGCCACCTGAGTCGGCTCCGGACGAGCAAATGGTCCTGGTCACCGAGGACGGGCTGCGGCTCTCCGGGCATTGGTGGAGGAGCCGCCGCCCGGCGCGGGGCGTGATCGTGATGGTCCACGGCTTCGCCGCCTCCACCGACGACAGGGACGTCCGGGCCATGGCGGCCGACCTGCGGCGGGCTGGCTTCGACGTGCTGGCGTACGACTCCCGGGGACACGGGCGCTCCGAGGGGCGGTGCACGATCGGCGACCGCGAGCGCCTGGACGTCGCAGCGGCCGTCACTGCCGCCGGCCGGGGACCGATCGTGGTCCTGGGAGTGTCCATGGGCGCCGTGGCCGCCCTCGGCCACGCCGCCGGCAGGAAGGCGGTTTCCGGCGCCCCGCCGGTGGCCGGCGTCGTCCTCGTGAGCGCCCCGGCCCGGTGGCGGATGTCGCCCAGCCCGAGGGGGCTGGCCATGGCGACGCTCACCCGGACCGGGCCGGGGCGGTGGTTCCTGGCTCGCTCTGTGAGGGTCCGGGTCGAGCGGGGCTGGGCTCTCACCCGCCCTCCCCTATCGCTGGTGGGAGCCAGTCGTGTCCCGCTGGCCGTCGTTCACGGCGCCCGGGACCGGCTCATCCGCCCGCACGAGGCGAGGCTGCTGTTCAGCCGGGCGCCGGAGCCGCGACTCCTCGCCGTGGTCGCCGACATGGGTCACGGCTTGGACCAGGCCGGGCGGGGTGCCGCCGTCCGAGCTGTCGAGTGGGTCACAGAGGTGTCGCCGAAGGCCAGCGTGTCGCCTCTGCCGGCTGCCCCCTGACGGGCGGGGCGCGCCGGGCGGGGCGCGCCGGGCGGGGTGCCGCCGGCCGCCCCTGACGGGC
>JBOGGR010000131.1:0-2780 GCA_050744025.1 Acidimicrobiales bacterium | reverse complement strand
CTGCGCCGGCGCCCAGCGGCCCTGCGGAGTCCCCCGGTCGGGAGGCGTCCCCCGGTCGGGAGGCATCCCCCGGTCGGGAGGCGTCCCCCGCCGGCCGGGCTCCGTCGCCGGCGGCCCCCGCTGCGGCCCACGCCGGCCGGGCGCCGTCGCCGGCGTCCCCCGCTGCGGCGCCCCCTGCTCCGGAGGTCCCCACTTCGGAGACGTCCCCCAGTCGGAGGCTGCCCCCGGGTGCTGAGGCGTACCCCGGTGGGGCGGCTGCTCCGCAGCCCAGGTCCACGGCCTTCGAGCCCGGCTCGTCCCGTGGGTCAGGGTCGCGCCAGAGGTCCGGCTCGGGCACCAGAGAGCCGGCGCCCGCCGACGATCCCGTCGGGGTCCGGGCGCCCGGCCGGGCGGGCGCCGGTGCCGTGGACGGTGACGTCGGGGAGCGGAGGCGAGGTGGGCCGGGCCCGGGGCCCGAGCCGGGGCCCGAGCCGGGGCCGGGGCAGTCACGGCTCCCGGGTGGCCACTGGGCGGGCGACGCTCCGGCTCGCCGGCCCGAGGCGGGGAGGGGCGGGCAGGGAGGCGGGCCGGACAATCCCCTGACCGCCGGGCCGTCGGCGATGAGCCTGACCGCGGACGAGCTGGCCCGGGCCAGCGGGCTCGGCCAGGACGGGATGGAGGAGCTGGAGCGCTTCGGGCTGATCGCCGGGAGGCCGGTCGCCGGCACGATGTACTACGACGAGGAGTGCTACACGGTGGCGGTGCTTGCGGCCGGCTTCGCCCGCTACGGCATCGAGGCCCGCCATCTGCGCATGTACCGCACGGCGACGGACCGGGAGGCCGGGTTCTTCGAGCAGATCGTCACCCCCCTGCTCAGGCAGCGCAACCCCGAGGCGCGCCAGCGCGCCGTGGAGGACCTGGTCGAGCTGGCCCGGCTGGGCCAGAGCCTGCGGGCGTCGCTGTTGCGGGTCGCCCTGCGGGAGCACACCGGACGTTGAGCGGGCCCTCGCCGACCGGCCCGGGGGGTGGGGGACCGACCGGCCCGGGGGGCCCGACTCCGGCCCGCGAGCTGGTGGGGGGGCCCGAGCTGGCTGCCCACGTCCGCCGGCTCGGAGCCGAGATCTCGGCCGCGTACCCGGATGGCGTCATGCTCGTGGCCGTGCTGAAAGGGGGGGTGTGGTTCCTGGCCGACCTGATCCGGGAGCTCAGCGTGCCGTGCCAGGTGGACTTCCTCGGCATCTCCTCCTACGCCGAGGGCAGCGGGAGGGTGCGGATCGTGAAGGACCTCGACGACGACATCGGGGGCCGCGACGTCGTCCTCGTGGAGGACATCGTGGACACCGGGCTGACCCTCTCCTACCTGCTCGGGGAGCTGGGCCGGCGGGAGCCCCGATCGCTGGCCGTGTGCGCCCTGCTGGACAAGGCGGCCCGGCGCATCGTGCCCACGCCCCTGCGCTTCCTCGGGCTGCGCATCGAGGACGACTTCGTCCTCGGGTACGGGCTCGACTTCGCCGAGCGGTATCGCAACCTGGACCGCATCGTGGCAGGCGACGTGGCGGCCCTGCAGGCCGATCCGGACGCGCATGTGCAGCAGCTCTTCAACGGGTAAGTTGCGGTCATGGTCGAGGTGCAGTTGGCTGCGGTGCGAGTCGACCTCCAATCCAACACACCGGTGGTCCTCCTGCAGGAGCTGCAGGGGGCCAAGCGCACGCTCCCGATCTTCATCGGCCCTCCGGAGGCCACGGCGATCGCCTTCGCCCTCCAGGGCGTGCCCACGACCCGGCCGATGACCCACGACCTCATGCGGGACCTCGTCGCCGCCCTCGGGGCCGACGTGGAGCAGGTCGTGATCACCGAGCTGGTGGCCACGACCTACCACGCCGAGCTCCGCCTGGCCCAGGGCGGCCGCCACCTCACCGTCCCGAGCCGGCCTTCGGACGCCATCGCCCTGGCCGCCCGTACCGGGACGCCCCTCTACGTGGCCGACGACCTCCTCGACGCCGAGGGCGTGGTGCTCGCCTCCGAGGACGACGAGGGACCGGACCCCGACCAGCTCGTGGGGGAGTTCCAGCGCTTTCTCGACGAGGTGAAGCCCGAGGACTTCAGCTCCTGAGGGAGCTGGCGGCGGCGCCGGCCTCCGGCCCGCCCGCCTCCGGCGCCGCCGGTCGTTGACGTCCGGGGCGGGGCGTCGTACCCTGAGCCTGACACAGGCGTAACTACGTGCCTGTGACCCAAGCGCTGGTGCGGGCGGGCAGCCCGGGCCGGAACGGACGAGGAGGCTGTGCCCATGGGCTCGCTGGCAAGGGACGGGGCAGTGGAGGAGCAGGGCTTCCGAGGCCCTCAGGTCTGCAAGCTGGTCGGCATCACCTACCGCCAGCTCGACTACTGGGCCAGGACCGACCTGATGTGCCCGTCGATCTCCGAGGCCCGGGGGAGCGGCACCCAGCGCCGCTACTCCTACACCGACCTCGTCGAGCTCAAGGTCATCAAGCAGCTGCTGGATGCGGGCGTCTCTCTCCAGTCCGCCCGGCGGGCCATCCAGTGCCTGCGGGAGAACCTCGGTGCCGACCTGGCCTCGGCCAACCTGGTCCTCGGCGGGGCGGGGTCGGTGCTGGCCCGCAGCGGCGAGGAGGTGGTGGACCTGCTGAAGGGCGGCCAGGGGGTCCTCAACATCGTGCCCCTGGGAGGCCTGGTCGAGGAGCTCGATGCCGCCCTGCTCGCCCTCGGGCGCCCGCAGACGGCTCCGCTGGCGGCGTCACGGGCGGCGTCCCGGCCGGGCGCGCTGGCGGGTCCGGCAGGCG
>JBOGGR010000130.1:0-3158 GCA_050744025.1 Acidimicrobiales bacterium | reverse complement strand
GGCCCGCGCCGCGCCCGCTGGGCCGCCGCGGCCCCCACCGGCTGAGCCCCGCCAACACCTACCGGTCCGTCGCCCTGGCCGCCCTCCTGCCCGAGCAGCGCCCGGTCGCCGAGCAGATCCTGCGAGGTGGCCTGCCGGCGGTCCGCCAGGCGATCGAGGCCCAGAACGCGAGCGCGCGGGCCGAGGGCCGTGCCGAGGTAAGGGCCGACGCCCTGCTGGCCATGGCCGAGGAGCTCCTGCCCGGTCTCAAGGCCGCGGTCTGGCGGGACCGGGCCGAGGCGGCCGTCGCCGCCGGGGACGACCTCGCCCTGCGCGACCTGCGCTCGGTAGTCGCCGGAGCCGATGCCGCCGCCCGCGACGACGGGTCACGGCTGCTGGCGGCCCAGCTGCGCGAGGCGATGGACCGCCGCGTCGCCCAGATCCGCCAGCGCTGGGTGGACGAGATCAGGGCCGCCCTGGACGCCGACAAGCTGCTGCGGGCGCTGCGGGCGTCCGCCCGGCCCCCCGACCCGGGCGCCCGCTTCCCCGCCGAGCTGGCCGTCCGGCTGAGCCAGGCCGCCGGCGCGGCCATGTCCCCGGACGCCTCGCCCGAGCGCTGGACCGCCCTTCTCGAGGCGGTGGCCAACTCCCCCGTCCGGCGCACGGTGAAGCCGGCGGGGCTCCCGAAGGAGCCGAGCGAGCCCCTCCTGGAGGTGGCAAAGCACGTCTCGGGCCGGGTCCCCGCCGTGACCGGCCTGCTCGGGATCGACATGCCGCCGCCGCCGGCCCCCCCGCGGCCACCGAGGCCGATGTCCCGGCCGGCCGCTCCGGCGTCCCGGACCGCCTGAGGGACCGCGCAGTAGCGTCGGCTCCCATGGTCGAGTACACCCAGCTGGGCCGCGTCGCCGTCCTCACCATCCGTCGCCCGGAGGCTCGCAACGCGGTGAACGCGGAGGTGGCCCAGGCCATGGAGGCAGCGCTCGACCGCCTGGAGGCCGACGAGGACACGTGGGTCGGAGTGGTGGCCGGCGAGGGGCCGGTCTTCTCTGCCGGTGCCGACCTCAAGGCGATAGCCGCCGGCCAGGGGGCGCGCCTCCGCACGGCTCGGGGCGGCTTCGCCGGGATCACCCGGCGGGTGCGGGACAAGCCCCTGATCGCCGCTGTGGACGGGCCGGCCCTGGCGGGTGGCTGCGAGATCGCCCTGTCCTGCGACCTGATCGTGGCGTCGACGGCGGCGTCGTTCGGGCTGCCAGAGGTGAAGCGCTCGCTCGTGGCCGGCGCGGGCGGGCTCTTCCGCCTGCCCCGGGCGCTGCCCCCGGCCGTGGCCATGGAGATCGTGCTCACGGGGGACCCCATCACTGCGGAGCGGGCTCACGCCCTCGGGATGGTCAACCAGCTGGTCGAGCCCGGCCTGGCCGAGGACGCCGCTCTGGCCCTGGCCGAGCGGATCACCGCCAACGCCCCGGTCGCCGTGCGGGCGAGCCGGTCGGTCGTCCTGGCTGCCGACAGCGCCGATGACGACACCCTCTGGGGGCTCACCGACGCCGCCTTCGCCCGGGTGATGGGCACCGAGGACTTCGCGGAGGGCCCCCGGGCCTTCATCGAGAAGAGGCTCCCGGCCTGGAGGGGGCGCTGAGGGCTGGGGCGCCGGCGGGGGCGGGGGCGGGCGGCCCCCGGGAGTGGGCACGGGAGGCCGGGACCACCCGAGCTATTCGGCAAAGGTCTGCTGCGGTCAGTTGACAGCGGCCAGGATGGCGTGCTCGGTGAGGAAGTCGGCCAGGCCCTCGACGAGGGGGAGGCGGGTGACGGCGGCCAGGGGCACCCAGGCCGCCTCGGCGGCATCGTCGCCGGGCACCGGCTCCTCGGAGCCCATGAGGGTGACGGCGAAGTCCAGGATCACGAAGTGGTAGCGCCGGCCCATGCGTTCCACCCACCCCACCAGCCGGTCGCACACGACCTCCAGGCCCGTCTCCTCCGACACCTCTCGGACGACCGCCTCGGCCAGGGTCTCGCCCGCCTCGACCCGGCCGCCGGGAACGGCCCAGCGGCCCCGCTCCGGAGGTCGCCCACGGCGGACCAGGAGGAGCCGGTCCCCGTCCAGCGCCACCGCGCCCACGCAGAGCTCGGGGCGGGCCGGCGCCGTGCGCCCAGGCCCCCCTCCGGCCCCAGACCCCCCTCCCGGCCCCGGCCCCCCTCCCGCCGCCACCGGCTCCCTCACCGGGCCATGGGCCGGTGCATGACGATGAGCCGGGCCTTGAACCCCGACGCCTCCCAGAACGCCTTGGTGGCCCGATCCCCGGGCAGGGCGACAGCGTCCACCCCGCGGCATCCCTGCGCATGGAACCAGCCGTTCATCGCCTCCATGATGGCCTCCCCCACTCCCACCCCTCGGGCGGCCGGCTCGACGTAGATGGCGTCGACGACCCCGAGGGCCGCCCCGTCCGGGAGGACCGCTCGCCGGCCCAGTCCGTAGCCGACCACCTCGCTGTCGATGGTGCCCACCCAGGCCGTCCTCGCCGGATCGGCCAGGGCGGCCGCCAGCTCCTCCTCGACCGCCCTGGGCGGGGTGACCTTGAGGCGGTGGAGATCGCCGCCCCGCACTCCGGCCAGCTCCGCCATCGCCTGCCGGCACAGGCCGGCCATGCGGTCCAGGTCCCGGCCGGCGGCCGGTCGGGCGCCCTCCGAGAGCAGCCCTGCGGGACCGGGGCGGGTGTCGCCTGTGCGCCTCGACCCGGTCACGGGCTCTGCCCGGTCACGGGCTCTGCCCGGTCACGGGCTCTGCCGGGTCACGGGCTCTGCCGGGTCACGGGCTCTGCCGGGTCGGGGCGACGTGCACTGCAGCTCCGTCGGGCGGTCCTTCCCGAGGCCGGGCCGTCGTCCCCGAGGTGATAGCAGGTTGGGTCGTCCTACGACAAGAAGTGCTATCACCTCGGCGGCCGCCGCTCAGCTCCCGGCCTCGGGCTGGATCTGGGCGACCCGGTTGAGGATCGTCCGGCGACCCCTGTGGGCCGCCTCGTACGCTCGCACGGCCTCGAGCTCGGGGCCCGACAGGGCGGGCAGGCGCTGGACAACCTGAGAGGCCGAGAGAGCGTCATAGCCGGGGATGGCGAGATCGGCGGCCCGGAGGCTCGGCTCCCGCCGGCGTGCCGGCGGCTTCGGCGGTGCGGGCGAGGCGGCCC
>JBOGGR010000129.1:0-2378 GCA_050744025.1 Acidimicrobiales bacterium | reverse complement strand
GGCTCCGACGGGCCGTGGTGGGCGGCCGATGCGGTGGCCGAGACGCTGGCCCGGACGAACCTCGGCGACCTCGCCCCGGGCGACCCCGTGAACCTGGAGCGACCCGTCCGCCTGGCCGACCGCCTGGGCGGCCACCTGGTCCAGGGCCATGTCGACGCGGTGGGAGCCGTGGTGAGCGCCGCCCCGGACCTCCTCGTGGAGATCCCGCCGCAACTGGCCCGTTACGTGGTCGAGAAGGGGTCGGTCACCGTCGACGGGGTGAGCCTCACGGTCGTGGAGGCGGCCCCCGATCGGTTCCGGGTGGCGGTCATCCCCCACACGGCGGCGGCCACCACGCTGGGCCGGCGGCGGCGAGGGGACACGGTCAACCTCGAGGTGGACGTCCTCGCCAAGTACGTCGAGCGCCTGCTGGCCACGGGTTCGGCCGGCAGCCCGCCGCCGGCGGCCACCCCCACGCCGGCACGGGCGGGGGCCTGATCGTGGCCCTCGACCCGGTGGAGGACGCCATCGCCGCCGTCGGGCGGGGCGAGATCGTGGTCGTGGTCGACGACGAGGACCGCGAGAACGAGGGCGACCTGATCATGGCCGCCGAGTTCGCCACGCCGGCCGCCATCGCCTTCTTCCTGGCCCACACGTCAGGGGTCATCACGGTGCCCATGCTTGGGGACCGCCTGGACGAGCTCGACCTGCCCCCGATGGTGACCAACAACACCGAGTCGCAGCGGACCGCCTTCACGGTGAGCGTGGACTACCGCCACGGGACCAGCACCGGCATCTCGGCCGCCGACCGGGCGGCCACCATCGCCGCCCTCATCGACCCGGCCACCCGGCCGGCCGACCTGTCCCGGCCCGGGCACGTCTTCCCGCTCCGCTACGCCACGGGCGGCGTGCTGCGCAGGGCTGGCCACACCGAGGCCGCCGTGGACCTGGCCCGGGCCGCGGGGCTGTACCCGGCGGGGGTGATCTGCGAGGCCACCAACTCCGACAAGACGGGCATGGCCCGCCTGCCCGAGCTGGAGCTGTTCGCAAAGGACCACCACCTCGCCCTCATCTCCATCGCAGACCTGGTGCGCCACCGCCGGCGGAGGGACAAGCTGGTCCGCCGGGTCCCCGAGGCCAGCGCCCGGATCCCCACCGAGCACGGCGAGTTCAACTGCGTCGTCTACGAGTCGGTGCTCGACGGCGAGCACCACCTGGCCCTGACCAAGGGCGAGGTCGGGGGCCAGGACAACGTGCTGGTCCGGGTTCACTCCGAGTGCCTGACGGGGGACGTCTTCGGCTCGCTGCGCTGCGACTGCGGGCCCCAGCTCGAGGCCGGCCTGGCCAGGATCGCCGAGGAGGGCTGCGGAGTCGTCGTCTACCTGCGCGGCCACGAGGGGCGGGGGATCGGCCTGGCCCACAAGCTCCGGGCCTACAACCTCCAGGAGCAGGGCCGGGACACCGTCGACGCCAACACCGAGCTGGGCCTGCCGGTGGACAGCCGCCAGTACGGTATCGGTGCCCAGATCCTCGTCGACCTCGGGGTGACCACCATGCGCCTGCTCACCAACAACCCGGCCAAGTACGGCGGCCTCGAAGGCTTCGGCCTGGACATCGTCGAGCGGGTCCCGCTCCCGCCCCGGGTCACCACCGAGAACCTGGCCTACCTGCGCACGAAGCGGGAGCGCATGGGCCACCTCATCGACGGCCTGCCGGACGGGGCTGCGGGGGAGGGGGACCGGTGAGCCACCCCGCCGGCCCCGGCGCCGGCCCGTACGAGGGGCACCTCCGGGGCGACGGCCTGCGGGTGGGCATCGCCTGCTCCCGCTTCAACCGCCTCATCACCGACCCGCTGCTGCAGGGGGCCGTCGACGCGCTCCTGCGTCACGGGGTGGACCGGGCATCGGTCACCGTCGTGTGGGCACCGGGCGCCTTCGAGCTGCCCCTCGTGGCGGAGCGCCTGGCCTCGTCGGGCGAGGTCGACGCCGTCATCTGCCTGGGCGCCGTCATCCGGGGGGCGACCGGCCACTACGAGCACGTCGCCCAGCAGTGCGCGGCGGGCATACAGCGGGCCCAGCTCGACACCGGGGTCCCGGTCGTCTTCGGCGTGCTCACGACCGACACCGTCGACCAGGCGATCGAGAGGGCCGGCACCAAGGCCGGCAACAAGGGCGCCGACGCCGCCGCCGCGGCCATCGAGATGGCGGACCTCCTGCGCCAGCTCCCCAAGCCCCGGACTCCCTGAGCTGGCCCCCCGGCCCGCCGACCCCCCGCCCGAACCGACCCCGACCCCGACCCCCGACCCCCGACCCCGACCCCCGACCCGACCCCCGACCCGACCCCCGAGCCCCGACCCGACCCCCGACCCCGACCCCCGACCCGACCCCCGACCCGACCCC
>JBOGGR010000128.1:0-5500 GCA_050744025.1 Acidimicrobiales bacterium | reverse complement strand
GGTGGTGGGCGTGGAGGCGGCCGGGGCGGCCTCGGTCCGGGCCTCCCTCGACGCCGGTCGCCCCGTGGTCCTGCCCGAGGTGTCCACCATGGCCGACGGGATCGCCGTGCGGTCCCCCTCCGAGCTCACCTTGGCCCACGTGGCGTCCTACGTGGACGAGTTGGTGACGGTCACCGAGGAGGAGATGAGCCGGGCCATCGTCCTGCTCCTGGAGCGGTGCAAGGCGGTGGTCGAGCCGGCCGGCGCCGCCGCCCTGGCCGCCATCCTGGCCGGCAAGGTGCCGGGGCGGGGCCCGGCCCTGGCCGTCCTCTCCGGCGGCAACGTCGACCCCCTGCTGCTGGTGCGCCTCATCGACCACGGGCTGTCGGCCGCCGGGCGCTACCTCATGCTGCGGATCGTCCTCTCCGACCGGCCCGGTGCCCTGGCCTCCCTCACCCGGGCCGTGGCCGAGATGGGCCTCGACGTGTTGTCGGTCGAGCACCACCGCTCGGGCCTGGGCCTGGCCGTGGACGAGGTCGAGGTCCTCCTCACCGTGGAGACCCGCGACCCGGCCCACCGCCACCAGATCGTGCAGGCCCTCTGCGCCCGGGGCTTCACCGTCGAGTTGGTCCGGTAGCGGCGAAGCGGGGGTGGAAGGGTGGGTCGGCACGGCGCCGATCCGGGCTCGCGGGAATCGGGTCCTTCTCGTGTCGGGTCAACAGCCAGGAGCTGCCGGTAGGATCTGGAGGCCATGAGCGCGGTCCAAGCCTGGCGGTGGAGCGCCGACGCCTACGAGACGGCGGCGGTGTCCGGTGTGTTCGGCGACGGCGCCCGAGTCGAGCTGATCGGCGGGGAGGTCTACCAGGCGGCAGCGATGCTGCCGAGGCATGCAACGACGGTCCGGCGGCTGCGCCAGCAACTGGCAGGAGTGGACGCCCAACGATGGACACTCGACACCCAGACGCCCGTCCGCCTCTCGGCCAGCTCCGAGCCCGAGCCCGACCTCTGGGTGGCCAGGGGCCCGCTCGACGGCTACCTGGACCGCCATCCGACGCCGGCGGATCTCGTGGTCGTGGTCGAGGTGGCCGACACCAGCCTCGCTTATGACCGGGGGGTGAAGCTTCCCGCCTACGCCACGGCCCTGGTCGGCGAGGTGTGGATCGTGTCGCTTCCCGAGCAGTGTCTCCATCGGTACCTGGATCCGATCGGTGGGCGTTACCAAACCGTCCAGACGCTCGTGGACGGCGCGCTCACGGTGGCCGGCGTCGAGGTTGCCATCCAGGCCATCCTTCCACCCGCGGAGTGAACGGGACGCCCGCCCCGGCTGGCTTGGTGCCATCCCGGCGCTGATCGTGGCACCCTTTGAGCCGAAAGCCCCTGGTCAGGAGCCACTTTCTGGGTCCGCCCTCGCAGGGCAAAGTAGCTAGACTCCTCGGAGTGTCCGGACACCATCCCCACCTGCGGCCCAAGCCCAGCCTGGGCGCCGTGGTTTCGAACTGGAGGACCTACGACGCGCCCTTCGCCACCAAGGCGCGCCTCGCCCTGTCCAACAACTGGACCAAAATCGCCAAGAGGCAGGACTGCTGCGGGAACCACGGCCAGCCCGGGTGTTGAGTGGCGCTCTCCCCGCCCCGTGAGGGCGGCCCCGAAGTCCAAGATCCAAAGCCAAGTGACCCCGGGGACACCACATAGCCTCAGAATCGGTGTGGTCCTCGGCGGGCGGTGTGCGGCCGTGCGGATGGATCGCTGAGGCGAGGCCGCAGGCACACGGGGACGGGCATCACCACTTGTCGCCCACCAACTCTTCAGCTCAGTTCCCTCGATCGTGGCGACCGGTCACCGCCGGACAACGCAGGCCTACGCCGTGCGGCAGTTCGAACGCCATCCCGACGCAGCCGGGCTGCGCTGGTGGTCCACGTTGGAGGCAAGCTGGATCCACGTCACGCTGTTCGACCGCGCCCTCGGCGCAGTGAGCGTGCGTGGCGTGCACCCGCTTGCCGTCGATGACGAGGCCGTGACCATGGCCGCGGCGCACCTTGGCCTGGCGTAGGGCGTCGGACCGATCCCCACTCGCCGTCGGGGTCGAGGGCGGCCGCCCCGAGCTCCTCCAGGAGGACGGCGGTGGGCGGGCCCAGCCAGCAGCGGGCCGGGACCAGGGCCTCGGGGCCAGGGGTGTCGAGGAACCCGTACACGACGGCCATGAAAGTTCGTGAAACAGGTAGAAGAATGATGGGCTGATCCCCGGCTCAACGACGAGGTAGCGGCCAAGGAATCCTGGTTTGCTGTTGCTAGTGGAGCTCACATCAAGGGCCGATGGTCACGCTGGAGGAGGGGATCTCGCTGTAGTTCGAGATCGCCGAGGGGTTCGTCACCGCCGCCAGCATCTCGTCGTAGTTGACGCTCAGGTGGGGGCCGCCGTTGCAGGTCAGCGTGTTCAGGATGAGGGCGCCGTAGAAGACGCTCTTGCACCCGTTGGCGGTGAGGTTGGCCTGGGGGGCGTAGATGACCCCGCCGAACGTGAAGCCCCCGCCGTTGCTGTCCCCCACGTTGCCTATCGAGTTCGTGAAGATCTGCAAGTCCTTGGCCACCGGATAGGTGGGGGGGCTGGCTCCGCAGCTCGGGCAGTTGACGGTGGACCCTGCCGGGATGACGAGGGCACCGGTGCTCGACGTGTTGCTGGCGGCCGGCAGGTCGATGTAGAGGTCCACCTCGCCGGCGGGTGAGATCACGACGTTGCCGGACATGGTCACCGGGACGGTGCACAGGTAGACACCCGGGGCGAGGTCCCCGGTGATCGTGCCGCTGCCGGGACAGGCCTGGGGGGTGGGACTGGTCGGGGCGCTCTTGATCGGGAGCGAGTAGAGGGTGGGGTCGGCGGTCGTGTTGGAGCACCCGGAAACCCCACCGCCGCCGGAGAAGTAGACGACGTTGACGTTGGACGACATCCCTCCGTGGCACACGATGGTCCCGTTGCTCCCTATGTACACCTTCCCGCAGGTCGGCGGGGCGCCGGGAGTCGCCGAGTTGTACGTGGCGATGCCCGAGCTGCCCGGGTTGCAGCCGCTGTTGCCGTTGAAGGTGAGGCCCTGGTTGCCGAAGGCGGCGAACGGATAGGCCACCGAGCGGCTCACGGTGGCCTGTATGGCGTGGGGGACCTGCTTCGGGCCGGACACCCCGAGCGACTGCACGGTCCAGGAGGCAGCCGTCCAGGAGTTGGCGACCGACGGGGCGGAGGCGGGGTCGAGCGTCGCCTTGTACGCCACGCCGGGGGCGCCGGGGACCGACGGAGCCACGCAGCCGGACGGCGTCCCCACGCAGAAGCTGCCGGAGGCTCCCTGGTCGATCCGGAAGGCGGCGTCGGAGAGCCCCGCGTCGGCGTTGGCGAGGGCGCCGGAGAAGTCCTGGGTGTGGCGGACCGCGACCAGGTTGTTGATGGTGAGACCGACCAGGGCCGTGCTGAGGACGGCGACGACCATGATCACCGCCATCGCCACGACCAGGCTGCCCCGCTCGTCGGTCGCCCTTCCAGGTCGCGGTCCGGGTCTCAGCACGGGTTGCCTCCTTGGGCGGCCAGGTCGGCCAGCTGGTTGCGCAGCTGCACGTCGCTCTGCTCCCGGAAGGGCTGGGGGCCGGGCTCCGCCGCACCCACGACCTGCACCTGCACGTTGGTCGTGCATGTGGCGACGGTGCCGGGCGGAGCGCCCCCGGTGACCAGGTTGTCGCCCTGGTCGTCGAAGTAGGAGAAGAACGGCACAGCGGGCGTGGCGGTCGAGTTCTTCACCCCCGTGAGCACGACGTCTGCGGTCCCGGAGCCGAGTTGCCGGGTCAGGGTCTGGGTGGTGGGGTCGAACTTCCAGGTCACGTCCGTCGTACCCCCGGTCGTCGGGTCGACGAGGGCCATCTCCACCTCGTCGGGGTAGTTGCTCGTCAACGCCAGGGGCAGCAGGGGGTTCGACGACCGCAGATCCCGGTTCAGCTGGGTCAGGACGGTGCTGACGTCCTGCTCGTTGGTCACCAGGGCGTCGCCCCGGTTGGTGGCGCCGGTCAGCGAGACGAGCAGGCCGCCGAAGACCCCCAGGGCCACCAGCATGATGGCGCTCGTCACCATGAGCTCGACCACGGTGAAGCCGGCCTCGCGGCGGCGGGAACGGCCGGGGTGGCGGCGGGGCAGCCTCAGCACTTGCCGGAGTTCCCGTGCTCGGTGCAGATGTTGACGAGGGCCTGGTCGATCGGGGCGTACTGCACCCCGTCCAGGTACACCGTGAAGGAGTCCGTCCCGTCGTTCCACGTCGTCGAGGAGGTCCCGGCTGTCCCGGTGCCCTGTCCCCCGCCAGGTGGGTACGAGAGCGTGGCGCTCTGTGGTCCGGCCGAGGTCTCGTACTGGACGGTGACCGTGCCGGTGCAGTAGCTGTTCAGGTTGGCGGCCAGCGAGAAGCCCGATGGGTTGCCGTTGACGAGGGAGCCGGAGGAGTCGACGACCCCAGTGGTGGGGGAGACCGAGAGCCCGGTGATCTGGCAGGTCGTGGTGGACGATGAGTCCGTGGCGGCGTTCTTCAAGTTGGAGGGAGCCGACTCGACACCGTTGGCGGCCAGGGCCACCACCTGGAAGTAGTAGAGGGTGCCCGCCGCCAGGCCGGACGCCGTCCATGCGAACGTGGTGCCGTTACCGGCCACCTCGGGGGACTGGGCGTATGTCCCGGAGACGAAGGTGCCGGTCGTGCTGTAGTCGACCACGTAGTAGGAGATGGCGACCGGGGTGCTGGACGGGGCGCTCCAGGCCAGGTCGATGGCGCTGGTGTCGTTCGGTGCCATCTCGTCGACGGCGCTGGTGAGCGTGGGCGCGCTGGGCGTGCCGGAGGGGGGCGCCGTGGTGGTGGTCGCCGACCCGTAGTTGTTGTCGGCGACCGTGTACGGCCCCTGGCCGCCCGGGTAGACGTCGGACACCTGCTGCACGGAGTGGGACCCGCCGGAGTCGGTCCACGTCACGGCCACCACTGTCTGCTTGTAGGCCTGGCTGTAGGTGGGGCTGGCGCTCGAGTCGACCCAGTACACGCAGCTGGTGGTGGTGTAGGTCAGGGGGCCCACCGTCTGGGCGCTCTCGTCGGTGGGGGGGATCCCGGACGCGGCCACGTTGGTCACGGGGTTGGCGCCGCCGCACGAGGAGGGGACGCCGGCGGAGGACGTGAAACCGAGCTCGTCGTAGGCGACGGCACGCAGGTTCTCGGTCGCCTGGACGGCCAGCCCGTTCGCCGTGGTGCGGTGGTTGGCCACCGCCGCGCTGGCCAGTGAGCCCCAGACCAGGGGGACCATCGCCGCCATGGCTATGGCCATGACCGCGAAGGCGATCACCACCTCGACGAGGGTGAACCCCGCGTCTCCATGGCGGCGCGGCCGGGCGCGGCGGGGCCCACGCGAGCCCCGGGCGACGACCTCTTGCGCCATGACGGAATGATCGGCGGTGGACCGCGCTCCTTGAGGCCTTGCCGGCCGGGGGCGCGCCTCGAGCGCCTGCGCCCGCCGG
>JBOGGR010000127.1:0-12224 GCA_050744025.1 Acidimicrobiales bacterium | reverse complement strand
GCCGGCGGCCGGCCCGCCGGCCTCCCCCGGCGACGCGCCCGCCGGTCCGGGCCCGGCCCCGACCCGGCCGGCCACGGCGTCGTCGACGAGGTCGCCGGCGTGACGCAGGTGCTCCCGGTAGATCCGGATCGCCTCCCCGGGTGGGCCCTCCCCGACGATCAGGGACTGGTCGAGGACGAAGGCCCGGCTGCAGATCATGCGGACCTGGTCGGGCGCGTGGGACACGATGACGATGGTCCGGCCCTGGGTCTGGAACTCCTTGATGCGGTCCAGGCACTTGCGCTGGAAGCTCTCGTCCCCCACGGCCAGCACCTCGTCCACCAGCAGCACCTCGGGCTCGAAGGTCACGGCCACGGCGAACCCGAGCCGGGCCTGCATGCCCGAGGAGTAGAAACGGATCTGGTTGTCGATGAACTGCTCCAGCTCGGCGAAGGCCACTATCTCGTCGAAGTGGCGGTCGACGTCGCGCCTGGTCATGCCGAGCAGGGAGGCGTTGAGGTAGATGTTGTCCCGCCCCGACAGCTCGGGATGGAAGCCGGCGCCCAGCTCGAGCATGGCGGCCAGCTTCCCCCTCACCGTGATCCGGCCCTTGGTGGGCTGGAGGATGCCGGCGATGCACTTGAGCAGGGTGGACTTGCCCGAGCCGTTGTGGCCGAGGAGCCCCACCGACTCGCCCTGGCCGATCTCCAGGTTGATGTCCCGGAGCGCCCAGAACTCCTCGAAGGGCACGTTGCCGAGGTGGATCACCCGTTCCTTCAGCGAGGTGTACTTCTCGTGGTAGAGACGGAAGCGCTTGGAGACGTCCTCCACCCTGACGGCCGGGACCCCCACGCTCAGAGCTCCTCGGCGAAGTTGCCCTCGAGGCGGCCGAACACGGCCAGCGCGGCCACGAAGAGGATGAGCCCCACCCCGAGCACGATGAGCACGTGCCACAGGTACCACCACTCGCCCGTGGCGGGAAGGATCTGAGCCGTCTTCTGGAGCGAGGCCCCCGGCTTGAGGGAGTGGGCGGCCCCGCCGGGGCTGCCCCCGTAGACCTGGGCGTAGACGGCCCGCTGGAACGTGAGCACGATGTCTGTGAGCGGGTTCAGCAGGTAGACCCAGGTCGGGATGTGGTGGTTGACGAAGTGCCTGATGATCTGCTCGTAGGAGTACACGATCGGCGTGGCCCAGAACCACGCCGCTCCGACGACGATCTCGATCAGGTGCTGGGTGTCGCGCATGTACACGTTGATGGCGGCGAGGAAGACGGCCAGCGCGGCGGAGAGCACCAGGAGGGCCACCAGGGCGGGGATGACGAGCGGGAGGTAGTGGAGGGCGTGGAGCACCGGCTCGTAGCGGGCCACGGCCAGGGCTATCACCAGCACGACGGCCTGGAAGAAGAAGAAGACCAGGCCTGCTCCCACCGAGGCGAGAGCCAGGATCTCCCTCGGGAACGGCACCTTCTTCACGATCGTGGCGTTGTTCACGACCGCTCCTGTGGCGTTCATCGTGGCGTAGTTGAAGAGGTTGTAGACGACGAGGCCCGACATCAGGAAGATGGCGAACCCGTGGATCCCGCTGCCGAGGACGATCTGGAACACGAAGTAGTAGATGAGGAGCGTGAAGGCGGGGTTGAGCAGGGACCACAGGAACCCGAGGGCGCTGTTCTTGTACTTGACCTTCAGCTCCTTGCGGACCAGGTTCAGGAACAGCCCCCGGTAGTTCCACATGTCCCGCAGCCGCCGGACCACGCTGACGTCGGCTGAGACGACGCGTACAGGGAGGTCGTCCACGGGGGTAGCCAGGGCCAGGCCACGGCCCGAGCCATTGGCGTCGGCCCGCTCGGCCTCGTCCGCCGAGGCGTGCCCGGTCCTGCTCAGCATGTCGGTCTCGATCCTTCAGGCTGCCCGCGACGGGGCGACGACCCTGGCATCGTAGAGGCTGGCCGCAGACGGGGCGGCACACCCGGCCGGCCAACTCCGAGGAGGAACCTCTGGTAGCGGTCGAGGACGACCGGCCACCGGAAGTTGGCGTCGACGTAGGTCTGGCCCCGCTCCGCCAGCGTGCGCCGGAGCCCGGGGTCGGCGAGGAGCCGGTCCAGGACGCCCTCGAACTGGGCGTACCCCGAGAACCACAGCCCCCCGCCGGAGCGCTCGCAGTGCTCCCGGGTCGCCAGGCAGGCCCCGTTCACCACCGCCGGCACCCCGGCGCTCCACCCCTCGATCATCACCAGGGAGAACGACTCCATCGCCGACGGCGAGACGAGGGCGGTGGCGCCCTCCAGGATGCCCCACTTGGCGGGCTCGCCGACCGGCCCGGTGACCACGATGTCGGGGTGCACGGGCGGCCGGTCGACCACCTGCCCGACGAAGGCCAGGGCGAGGGGCCCGGGCCGGCGCTCCTTGTAGGTGAGGAAGTAACGGGCCAGGAGGCCGCACCCCTTCTGGTCGTCGACCCGCCCGATGCAGCACACGTACGGGCGCTCCCCGAGCCCGAGTGCGGCCTGACCGGCCGCACCGTCGCCGGGCTGCTGGTCGATCCCGAGCCCGAGGACGACCTGAGGGCGGTGCGCCAGCCCAAAGAGCCCGTGGACGAGCCGGCGCTCCCCGTGGGTGTGGAAGACGAGCCCGCCGGCCGAGGCGAAGACGTCGCGGAACACCGGGAGGCGCAGCGGCGCCTCGTCGTGGGCGGCGGCGTGCAGCACGGCCCGGCCGCCCACCAGCGGGAGGCCCCGGACGGTCGGGTAGTACAGGTAGGGGTAGAAGGCCACCACGTCGGCGTCGCTCGCCTCCGCGGCCGCCACTACGTCGGGGCAGAGTGGGCCCTGGAGGTCGATCCACCGGTCGGCCTCGGCCCGGGAGGCCGCCTCGGGAGCCTGGAGGAGCCGGCCCGAGTACGGGTGGAATCCCGGGTCCCGCCCGGCCACCGAGCGCCAGCGCCGGACCGTCACGCCGCCCTCCACCGTCTCTCCGGGCCGGTACTCGTCCTCCCACGTCATGGCGTCCCGGGCACAGGTGGTGAGCACCTCGACGGGCCAGCCCCGGGTGGCAACCAGGCGCTCGGCCAGCATCCGGGCGGCCGTCTCGGCCCCGCCCACCACCTCGGCGCCGTAGCGGGGCAGGACGAAGGCCAGCTTCACGGCCGTGCCTCCGGAGGCTGCGGCGGCCCGCCGGCGGCGGTCGGCAGCGCGTCGATCCCGGTGAACGGGGCCAGGGCCCGTACCAGCCGGACCCTGGACCGCTCCAGGGCGAACTCGGCCAGCCTGGCCTCCCCGGCAGCCACCACCGCCTCCCGCAGGCCAGGGTCGTCGACCAGCCGGTGGACGGCGGCGGCCACCGTCAGCGGGTGCTTGGTGGCGAGCACGATCCCGCCCTCACCCAGCGTCTCGGGCACCGCGGCGGCGCCGTATGCCACGACCGGCAGGCGATGGTGCATGGCTTCCAGCAGCGGCACGCAGAACCCCTCGTGCTCCGACAGCCCGACGAACACGTCGGCTGACTGGTAGTACGCACAGAGGGCCTCGTGGGAGACGCCGCCGTCGGCGATCTCCACGGCATCGGCGAGCCCGGCGCCGGCCACGAAGCGCCGCAGGCCGTCCACGTAGCTGTCCGCGGCGGCCCTGCCCACCAGGTGGAGCCGGGCACGCGGGTCGTAGACCGCGCGGTAGGCGGCCAAGGCCTTGACCAGGTCCTCCTGGGCCTTGTTGGGGGCGATCCGGCCGACGAAGAGCAGGTCGGCCCCGCCTCCGGCCCTGGCCCGGAGGAGCCGGTCCGAGACCGCGGGGTCGGCCCGGCCCCCCAGGCGGGACAGGTCGAGGAGGATCGGGACCACGGCCGTGGGGTCGTAACCGACCTCTTCCATCTCGGCCACGTTGAACGCCGAGTCCCCGAGCCCGAGGACGGCCTTGTCGGCGAGGAGGCCGAGCTGCTGGCGGGCAAGCGTGAGGGCGGCGGCCACCTTGGCGTCCCAGCTCCGGAAGTACCCCGCCGGGGTGACGTTGTGGTAGTCGACGACGAGGGGCCCGGGCCGGGCGTGGACGACGTCGGCCAGCACCGACCCGATGGCCAGCTGGTAGACGAGCATGCCCCGGGGGCCCGGGGGAGGGAGCTCCGAGAAGTGCCGACCCTCACCCTCCAGTTGAGGGTGAACCGCCTCGCAGAAGATCTCCGACTCGAGGCCGAGGTCCCGCAGGGTCCGCCGGACCTCCAGGGTGTGCGACCCGACAGCGTCCCCGGGGAGCAGGGCGGGAAGCAGCTGGTGGACGGTAGTGACAGGCACGACCGGCTCCTCAGGCGACCTCGGCCAGGGCCTGGCCCACGGCGGCGCCGAAGGCCGGCCGGGTGCGGTCCAAGCCGAAGTCCGCAATCCGACGGCCCGAGGCCTGCCGGAGAGAGTCCCTCAGCTCGGCGTCCCCGAGCACGCGGGCGACCGCCGCCGCGACCGTAAGAGGGTCCTTTCGGGGCAGCACCACACCCGCTTCGCCCACCGTCTCGGGGACGGCCGAGGAGGCGAAGGCCACGATGGGCAGCCGGTGGTACATGGCCTCCACCACCGGCACGCAGAACCCCTCGTGGTCGGAGAGGCACACGAAGGCGTCCGACCCGCGGTAGTAGGCGACCAGCCGGGCGTGGCTCACCGAGCCGGGCAGGTCGACGGCTTCCCGCAGGCCGAGCCGGGAGGCCAGGCGCTTGACGGCGTGGAGGTAGGCCGGGGACGACGCCCCGCCGACCAGGTGGAGGCGGGCCCTGGGGTCGTACAGCCGGCGGTAGACGGCGAGGGCCCGCACCAGGTCGTGCTGGGCCTTGTTGGGGACGATCCGGCCCACGAAGAGCAGGTCCGCACCCCCGCCCCCCCGGAGGCGGTCCAACCAGGCCAGGGTGGGCCGATGTGGCTCCCCGTCGAAGGCGCCGAGGTCTAGGAGCAGCGGGGCCACCGAGGTCGAGCCGTAGCCGGCGGCCACCAGCTCGCACTGGTTGTACCGGGAGACGGCGATGGCATGCCTGGTCACCGAGGCCAGCTGGCCCAGCTGGCGCCGGCCGTCGGCCACCTCGTCGCAGAGGCCGGGCTCCCAGGCCGCCAGCGCCTGGATGGGGGTGATGTTGTGGTAGTTGAGCACCTTGTCCTCGGGTCGGTCGAGCAGGTACTCGGCCACCCGGCTCCCCGTCGACGCCTGGTAGAGGAGGAGCGACCCCTCGCCGCGGCGCCCGGAGGTGTAGCCGTCGAAGCGGTGGGCCCGCCCGGCCAGGTCGGGGTGGATGACGTCGGCGTACAGGTCCGAGCGCAGGCCCAGGCTGCGCAGCACCTCCTGGACCTGCAGGGTGTGGGCCCCGATGGCGTCCCGGGGCGAGAGCGTCGGGAGGAACTGGTGGACGGCGGCGACGGTCACGGTGCCCGGCTGGCCACCACGGCGAAGGAGGATGGGCCAAATAGCAGCTCGTCGAGACGGGCCATGGCGGCCCCGATCGCTCCTCCCTCCGGACCAGGGCCGGCGGTGAGCCCGAGCCCCTCGACCCTGGGGCCGGCGGTGACCCTGGCCGGGCGGAGGCCAGCCTCGGCGAGGAGCCGCCTCCAGGTCTGGGCGTGCAGCGGCCGGCCGCCCGCCAGGTCCACCTGGGCCGAGGGGGCCTGCCGGGCCCAGGCCTGGGCGCTCGAGGCCAGGAGCACCACGGAGGCGCCCGCGGCCAGCCTGGCCGCGGCCAGCCCGACCAGCCGTCGCTGGCCGTGCACCGGGAGCCGGTCGACGCAGCCGGACAGGACCAGCCCCCCGAGAGCGCCGTCGGACACGGCTCCGAGGTGGTCCAGGGCCGAGTCGGGCCAGAGCTCCTCACCCCGGAGGGCGGCCGACTCCGACTCCGCCCCGGGGTCAACTCCGTAGGCGTCCAGGCCGGACCGGCGAAGGACCGCCACCAGCTCGCCGTCGCCACACTCGGCGTGAAGGACACGGCCGGTGGCCCCGGACAGCTCCTCCAGGACCAGCCCGTGCCAGGCCGAGAGGTCGGCCCTCTCCGGGCCGGGCCCGGGATCGGGAGGAGCGGATCGCGCCGCCCGCTCCTCCAGGGCCGCCAGCCGGTCGCCGAGGAGTCTGAGCGAGCGAGCAGTCGAGGAGCCGAGGTCGCTCATCTGCTGGGCCAGGTAGTTGAGGTACCAGGCCATGGCCTTGCGGAGGGCCCGCTTGGCCGTCGCCTCCCCCGGGCCGCGGCCCCCGCCCGGGACGGCGACGTCGATCGCCGCCGACCGCTCGACCGCCCCCACCGCCTCGCTCATGTCGTCGCCCTGACGCGTCGCCGGGGCGAAACGGGCGAACGCCAGGTCCAGCTCCCGCTCCAGGGCCGGGGGGAAGTCCCCGGCAGCCCTGCGGCGCCTCACCTCCTGGTCGATCTCGGCCATGAGGCGCTCCGCCTCACCGGCCCGGCCGGTCGGGCCACTCGGACCGGTCTGCGGCTCCCCTCTCGTCGTCAGCTCCGCCACTGGAGAGCGGCGCTCAGCCGATCCTGGCGGCAGCCGAGCGTTCGATCACCTGGTCGATGAAGCCGTAGTCCTTGGCCTCCTCGGCCGTGAACCAGCGGTCCCGGTCCGAGTCGGCCTCGATCCGCTCGAGGGGCTGGCCGGTGTGGAAGGCGATGCGCTCGGCCATCATGCGCTTCAAGTAGACGATCTGCTCCGCCTGGATGGCGATGTCGGAGGCTTGGCCCTGCATCTGGCCGGACGGCTGGTGCATGAGGATGCGGGAGTGCGGCAGCGCGTAGCGCTTGCCGGGAGCGCCCGAGCAGAGGAGGAACTGGCCCATGGAAGCCGCCAGCCCTACGCAGATGGTGGCCACGTCGCAACGTACGTACTGCATGGTGTCGTATATGGCGAGCCCGTCGGTCACCGACCCGCCCGGGGAGTTGATGTAGAGGGAGATGTCCCGCTCGTGGTCCTCCGCCTCGAGCAGGATGAGCTGGGCGCAGATCAGGTTGGCCGAGCCCTGGTCGACCTGGGTCCCGAGGAAGACGATGCGCTCCTTCAGCAGGCGCTGGTAGACGTCACTGGCCCCGTCACCGGGGGTGCCCTGGGCGCCGAGCACACCAGCGCCGGGAGCGAGCTGCAAGCTGGACATGCCCCAAGGGTACTCGGGCCTGTCTGCGCCCTCGGCGACCGTGACGGCGGCTACCGTGTGGCTGCTGGTCCCTGCGGGCGTGGCGGAATGGCAGACGCGCCGGGTTTAGGTCCCGGTCCCTTCGGGGGTGGGAGTTCGACTCTCCCCGCCCGCACTGCGCCACCTCCACGTCGGACGAGCAGTCACGGGAGCAGCGGGCGCGGGTCGAAAGTGACCCGGATCCGGGTGATGCGCCCGGCTTCGACATGGCTCCAGTTGACGATGGCAAGCGGCCCCGCGGTAGCGGTACGCAGCTCGAACCACGTCAGGACATCAGGCCCTTCGACCCAGCGCTCGACCACCTCGACCTGCTCGGTCATCGCAAACATGCCCCGGAGGCCGGCCAGGGTCTCGTCGGCGCCTCGCGTGCTCCCGAGGGCGCCGACGAAGCTGACGTCCTCGTGGAGCAGGGGCCGCACCTGCTCGATGTCGTTGCTCTTCCACGCATCGAAGTAGGCCGCTGCCACCGCCTCCGGTGAGTCGGTGCTCATCCTCGCGAACCTAACACTGCGCCGCCGTGGCAGTGGTCGGGGATCGGTCCGGTCCCGCTTGACGCCCACTCTGTTAGTGATAACTTACGGTAAGTGATTGCTGACGTGCTCGTCGCCCTCGCCGATCCGACCCGCCGCCGGGTCTTCGAGCTCGTCGCGGAGCAGCCGAGCCCGGTCGGCGAGCTCGCCGAGCAGCTGCCGGTCAGCAGGCCGGCGGTCTCCCAGCACCTCAAGGTGCTGCGGCGGGCCGGCCTCGTGCAGGAGCGTCGGGCAGGCACCCGCCACGTCTACAGCCTCGACGCATCCGGGCTCGAGGCGGTCCGCGCCTACTTCGACTCGTTCTGGCAGCGATCACTGACCGCCTTCAAGGCGGCCGTCGAGCAGTCCAGCCCATCCGAGCGAACCGCCCCCGAGGAGGGACAGTGACCACCAGCACCGACACCAGCATCGTCCGCCGATCGGTCGTCGTAGACGCACCCGTCGACAGGGCATTTGCCTTCTTCACCCGAGACATCGGCAAGTGGTGGGACGCGAGCAAGCACCTGCTGCAGGAGCCCCTTGCCGAGATGGTGTTCGAGCCGCACGTCGGCGGCCACATCGTCGACCGCGGCGTCAGCGGAGCCGAGAGTCGCTGGGCGACGGTCCTGGTCTACCACCCGCCCACCCACGTCGCCTTCAGCTGGGACATCGACCTCAGCTGGCAGATCGAGACTGATCCGGCCAGGAGGAGCGAGGTGCACGTGACCTTCACCGCCGAAGGCGAGCGACGCACGCTCGTCGAGCTGGAGCACCGCCATCTCGACCGCCACGGCGACGGCTGGGAGGCCATGCGCGACGCCGTCGGGGCCCCCAACGGCTGGGACCTCGAGCCCTACGCCAAGGCCATCTCGGGCGTCTCCTGACCGGTGGGCGAAACGCTGCGGGGCAACCCGGGATCGGGACCGCCCCGTAGCGCCCACCACGCCAGATTTCCCCCCCTACCACGGAGTGATCTTCATGACACAGCCAGCAGACCTCACCGCCGACTACACCGCGCAGATCATCGTCGACGCGACTCCCGCCACCGTGCTCGAAGCACTCACGACCACCACAGGTCTCGCCGGCTGGTGGACCGCGTGGACGTCGGTGACCGGATCAGGCGACGAGGGAGGCGAGCTCCGCTTCTCCTTCGGGGGCGACGATCAGCTGGTCCTCCATGTGAACGCGGGCCGTCCCACCACCGTTGCCTGGTCGGTGGAGCAATGTGCTGTCCTCCCCGACTGGGCCGGGACGCGACCGACCTTCACCATGCGCGCCCGTGCGAGCGGCGGCACCGAGATCGACTTCCACCACATCGGCCTGGCCCCGGCGCTGGAATGCTTCGGCGAGTGCCGCAAGGGCTGGGACCAGTACCTCGCGAGCCTGCAGACCTATCTGGCAAGCGCCTAGGCGAGCGGCCGGACCACGACGGCCTGGTCAGCTGCGACAGCATCCTCACCATGCCCACCTCTGGGTCGAGCTCGGCCGCCACCTCGTCGTAGGCCGGCGCCGGGAGGTGGCTGGCGGCGAGCAACGTCACCGTCTCGGTGAAGGCGGGCGCGACCCTCTCCCGGGCGCTGAAGCACGGGGCCTCGTTCCAGGAGGCGCGAGGGGGTAGAGACGCTGCTCGGTCTCATCGATGGCACGAGCGTCCCTGGTGTGCATGTCGATGCAGTAGGCACAACCATTGATCTGCGATGCGCGGATGCGGACCAGCTCGCGGAGGCGACGATCGAAGTCCACTCGGTCGAGCTCCTTCGGAGCCGCCTTGTCCAGGCGGCTCATCGCCTGGGAGAAATCCAGCCGTGGAGACCCAGCGGGTGGGCACGATAGCCTGCCCGCAATGCGGGTCGGGGGACGGGTGCACAGGGTGGACGACACCCATGTGGGGGTCCGGGCGGCGGCCAGCCGGGTCGGGAACCCCGCCTGGGGTGATCGGACCGACGGCCCGGCTGGCAGTGCCCAGATCGACACCCCGCCGCCGGAGGCGGCCGCGGTGGGGACGCTGCTGGCGGCGCCGGAGCAGGCCACGACCGTGGCCGACCGCCCCAGGCGGCTGGCCATCCCGGCGATCCGCGCCATCCCGGCGGTCTCGGCCGTAGGGGGGTCCCTCCGGGGCATGAGGTCGCTGGCCTGGCCGGTCCTCGCCTACCTCCTGGCCCGGGCCGTGACCCTCGCTGCCGCGGCCGCCGGCGGCATCATCGGCCATCAGCCCCTCGGCGCCCTGCTGTCCAGCTGGGACGGAGCCTGGTACGTCCGGGTCGCAACGACCGGGTACCCGACCCACATCCCCACCGTCTTCAGCACCCTCGGGTTCTTCCCTCTCTACCCGCTCGCCATGAGGGGGCTCTCCGACCTGGCCGGCTGGCCGGCCCTCGACGCCGGGCTGGTCGTGACCGGGGTGGGCGGCCTGGTGGCGACCTGCCTCATCTGGCGGCTGTGCAGGTCGTGGTGGGGGCCTGAAGCCGCAGACCGGGCCATCGCCCTCGTCTGCTTCTTCCCGGGCTCGGTCGTCTTCTCGATGGCTTACAGCGAAGGCCTCCTCCTGGCCCTCGTGGCAGGGTGCCTCCTCGCCCTCCAGGCCCGGCGCTGGCTGGCGGCCGGGGTCCTGGCCGGTCTGGCCACCGCCGTCGGTCCCGACGCCGTGGTCGTGGTGGCCTCCTGCGCCGTCGCGGCAGCGGTGGCGCTGGCGCGCGGCGGCGCGTGGCGGGTGCTGCGCAGCTGGTGGGCCCTCGCGGCCCCGGTGCTGGCCCCGGCCGGCTTGGCCGGCTTCGCCGTGTACCTGTGGATCCACACCGGCACGCCCTTCGCCTCCTTCGACGCCCAGCGCCAGGCCTGGGGCGAGGCGCTCAACGCCACCTCCACCTGGACCCGCCTCACCCTGCTCCTCGATCACCCCCTGACCCGGCTCAACGACATCGCCTCGGTGGCCGGCAGTGTCTTCGTGGTGATCGGCGCCGTGCTCCTCCTGCGCCGGCGCCGGCCGCCCGCCCCCGCCTGGGTGTGGGCCCTCGGGATAGCCCTGCTCGCCCTCCTGTCCACCAACGCCCCGCCGGTCCCACGGTTCGTCCTCACCTCCTTCCCGCTGGTGGCGGTCCTCGGGGACCGGCTGCGGGGCAACGCATACGCGTTCGTCCTGGCCGGGTTCGCCAGCCTCCTGGTGGCGACGGCAGCCGTCACGATGGCCACACAGGCCCTCACGCCCTGAGCTGAGCGGCCCACCGGGCTCGCCCGCCCGCCGGCGGTCGAGGTGATAGCAGTTCGTGTCGTCCTACGACCAAAAGTGCTATCACCTCGCCGGCACGGGAGCCGGGAGCCTCGCCGGCACGGGGAGCCGGGAGCCGGCAGCGGCCCAGGGCCGGCCCTCAGTGGACCGGGGCCACCTCCCGGACCGCCGCCACCTCGACCGGGCGCTCCCGGCGGGTGGCCTTCATGGCCATGCCGGCCAGCGCGGCCAGGATCAGGCCTGGCCCCAGGTTGTACCCGATCTGGTTGACGAAGGCGGCGAGGTGGGAGCCCGTGGAGCCGAAGACCGGCGGGAAGGCGTAGAAGACCGGCCACACCGCCGGCCCCACCACGAACCAGGCGCCGCAGGCGAGGAGGACCAGGCCGGCCGTGCCTGCGCCCAGGCGCCCCCTGCCGATCCCGGCACGCGGCATCAGGCCGAGCAGGAACAGCCCGGCCGCCACGGCCACCGCCCCCGGCACCAGGTACAAGAGGGCGTGAGCGAGCGTCCAGGTCCAAGCCCCCGAGCCGTTCGACCGGTACCCGAAGAGCGGGCCCACATAAGGCACGATCCCGCCCCAAGCCCCGTCCACCACGGCCAGCAGCCCGATGAAGCCGAGCCCCACCGGCCGCATGCGGACCCTCGAGGACCGCTTGGTCCCGACCACCGCTGCCCGCTCTGTCGCCGGGGCGACGGGAACTGCCGCGGGCTCCTCCGGCACCACTTCTACCGACTGGGTCACCCGCTGCTCCGACTCGTTGGGAACTGGCATAGCCATCGTCGTCACCTCCTCCATCGCGCCGACGCTTGCGCCGACATGACGTGGCCCACCGCGTCCTACCCAACCCGGCCCATGCCGGAACCAGGCCAGCCGGGGCGCGGCCCCGAGCCGAACGGACCTATCATCGGAAAGGGTGCCCGAGAGAAGGAGGGGCCATGGTCGATGCGACCGTCAGCGGGGGGACAGGAGCGAGGGAGCCGGCTGCGGGAGCCGGCTCGGAAGGGCTGGGGCCGCTCGCCACCGACCTCGCCACCGACGTCGCCACCGACCTCGCCACCGCCTCCCTGGCCCTGGCCCGCCGGTACGCGGCCGGGGCCACGATGTGGTGCACGGCGCCGTCCTGGCCGGCCCACGCCCATCACGTGGCGGTCGAGTTCGTGCACCCGGTGATCGTCGGGAAGCGGGCCCTCCCGGCCGCAGCCCTCCCCGGGGACGACCTGGTCGGCTCCCTGCGGGTCCTCTCACGGCCCGGCGACATCCTGGTGGCCGTAGCGGGCTCCGGGGAGCGCGCGGTGGCCGCGGCCATGCGCCGGGCCCGGGCCTGGGACCTGCTGACGATCTGGATCGGCGCCGGCCCCCGGCCTGAGC
>JBOGGR010000126.1:0-2762 GCA_050744025.1 Acidimicrobiales bacterium | reverse complement strand
GGCCCACCCGGTGCAGGGCGCCCGCAAGCTCCAGGAGCTGGAAAGCGCCCCCGCTGTCGTCCGGGGTGAGACCGGTGTGGAGGATCCAGGGCGAGAGCAGGTCCCCGGGCTGGGGCCCCTGGAACCGCCCCCTCAGCCACCCCCGGGCGCTCGCCAGGAGCTGCGAGGCGAAGGCCGGACCGTCCCGCCGGCCCAGTCCAAGGGCCAGGCGGCCGCCGCAGCGCAAGGCGCGCCAGGAGTGGAGCTCCGTCTCGAGCAGGTCCCCGATCACCGTCGCATGGCGGCCGAGGGCGTCGAGGTCCTCCAGGTACCTGGATCCGTCTCGGTCCTTCATCTGAGCCGCGGTCCTGGCGGGATCACGGTGGAGGAACACCGGCGCTCTCCCTGGCGTGACGCTGGCCGCCACCACGTCGTCCGCGTTGGCGTAGGCGAGGCCTCGCCGGGCCAGGTCCTCCCCCAGCTCGGCGTAGGTCGCGGAGAGGTGGAAGAGGGGGTGCCAGCTGGAGAAGGTGTCGTGGCTGAAGCCAGGGACCGTGAGCTCCTCGGTGGCCACCGCCCCGCCCGCCTCGCGGTTGCCCTCAAGCACCTCGATGCTCCATCCGGCCCGCGCCAGGTAGGCGGCGGCGGCCAGGCCGTTGTGGCCGCTCCCGATCACGACGGCGTCGACGCTCCGCCTCATATATGTGATCAAACTACTGGCACGAGGCCGGGTCTGTCACGAGGACCGGCGCCAGCCGCGCCTACAAGCTCGGCACGAAGCGATGTGCGGAGCTCGTCGAGGGCCTCCGCGACGCCCGCGAGCTCAGAGTTGGCCAGGACTCGATCGTTCGAGTCGCTCTCACCGCGAGTCGTGGCGGCGCCGACTTCGCCGATGCCGTCATCGCCGAGCTCGGCCGAGTCGCAGGCTGTGAGCACACGGTGACCTTCGACCAGCGGGCTGCACTGTCGAACGAGATGCGGCTCCTCGTCATCCACTGAGCGGCGCGCCAGGCTTGGGGAGGCGTTCTGTCGAAACGCAGTCGTTGCCGCTGCTCCTCTCGTGCACTATCCTGCCTCGTCTGATCAAATATGCCTCCTGACCCATCGCCACCCAAAGCGTTGCTCTCGGCTCGACTTCCGCTCCCCAGCGGGGTGGACGGGCACCGGACCCTGGCCGACCGGGCCTTCTCGGTGCTGCACAACGCCATCGTCACAGGCGTGCTCGAGCCGGGGGAGCGCCTCCCCATCGAGGACCTGGCCGAGCTGCTCGGCATGAGCCCGATGCCGATCCGGGAGGCCCTCCGACGCCTCGACTCGGAGGGGATGGTGGACAGTGTCCCGCACCGGGGGGCCAGGGTCACGGAGCTCTCCACCGAGGACCTCCAGGAGGTGTACGAGGCTCGTCTCGCCCTCGAGCCCATCGCCCTGCGCAGGGCGGCCGAGCGTTTCACCGACGCGGCCGGGGACCGCTCCCGGGAGACCCTCACTCGCCACGCACTTGCCATCCGCCAGCACGCCGTCGCCGAGGCCTGGGAGACCCACACCGCCTTCCACCTCTCCTTGTACCGAGCCGGGGGATCCCGTTGGCTCATGCGCCTCATCACGCCGCTCTTCGAGACGAGCAACAGGTACCGCCACGCGTCAGGTCTGGTCGACTGGCACCTGCACGAGCGGGCGGGCGAGCACGAGGAGATCCTGCAGTCCTGCGTCGACCGGGACCCGGTGCGGGCCGCCGGCGCCCTTCACAATCATCTGGCCCGGACCGCCAACTCCGTCTCCAGGGCGATCGGGGGGCACGACCTGTTCGACCCGGTCCCGACCGACGCCCCGTCGCGCCGCTCGCCCTCGGGGAAGCCACCCTCCTCACGCGCCCGCCGCAGCGGGGCGAGCCGGTGAGCCCCCCTTCCGGGGACGCCTCGGCCCAGGGCTCTCCTGCTGGGCCCTCCACGCGGGCTGGGCGGGAGCGCGTCCCCTTCCGCCTCGTCGATGCCGACGGGGCCGTCACCGAGCTGAGCTACTCCTCGCCCCGGCCGGCCGCCGGTCACGACGAGATGGAGGTGCTGAGCAGGCACCCCTGGTTCGAGCCGGGCCAGCCCCTGCACAACTGGATGCTCCACGAGACCGACTTCTACGAGGAGGTCGGGCAGATCTGGGGCCGGCGCTGGGGGGCCGAGGGCATAGGCACGCTGCGCGAGGTGCTGGTCTTCTCCCCCACCGAGAACGAGGTCCGGCCGGAGTACGGAGAAGAATGGCAGTTCTACTACTCCTCGCGAGCCGGCCACGCCGACCTCGGTCGCCTGCGGGCCCAGTTCGACGCCTACTACGCCCTGCTCGAGGACAACGGGGTGCGAGTGAACAGGATCGAGGCGCCCGTCCGCGCCATCGGGCCGGGGGATCGGCGAGCCCGGAGCCGGCCGCTAGCTCGATCCGGCGGCGACGTCGGGACCACCCACGCCGACATGTTCGCCATGGTCCCCGACCACGGCGTGTGCGTGCTGGCCCCGCACCTCGTCAACTACGGCTTCGTCCGCTACCTGAAGGCGCGCGACTTCCGGATCGTCGAGGTACCGGTGGACGAGTACTGGGACCTGGCGGTGAATGCCGTGACCCTGAGCTCCGGGCAAGGTGATCATGAACGCGGGCTCCCCGACCGTGGTCAAGGAGCTCGAGGGCGCCGGCATCGAGGTCCTCCAGGTCGACTTCTCCGAGAGCCACAGGTTCGCCATCGCCGGCCTGCACTGCGCCACCCTGGAGCTGGTGCGGGATCAGCCGGACGGCTGACC
>JBOGGR010000125.1:0-6316 GCA_050744025.1 Acidimicrobiales bacterium | reverse complement strand
GAGCTGCCCCCGGCCGCGCTGCCGCCGCCGGAGCTGCTGCCCACCCCGCCGCCGTTGGCCCCGCTGCTTTCACTCGACTTGTCCGCCGAGGCGGCCGATCCCTCTCCCGCCGAGCCCGCCCCCGGCCGCCTGCCGGCCCGGCTGTCGTTGCGGTAGAAGCCGCTGCCCTTGAAGGCGATGCCGATCGGGCTGAACACCTTGCGGAGGGACCCTCCACAAGCCGAGCAGACCGTCAACGGATCGTCCCGGAACGACTGCACGACCTCGACGTGCTCCCCGCACGACTTGCAGGCGTACTCATACGTGGGCATCTGAGCGGTGACCTCCACTCCGCGCTGGCCAGTCCTGGCACTCGGACCCTGGGAGTGCCAAACCCTAGACTATGGGGAACGGGTCCCAGGGCCGACCGCTTCGCCCCGGGCCGGGACCAGCGGGGACAGCGACCGGCTACCGAGAGGAAGTCCCATCATGACCACCAATGTCCGCAAAGCGGTCATCCCCGCCGCCGGCCTCGGGACGCGCTTCCTGCCCGCCACCAAGTCCCAGCCCAAGGAGATGCTGCCGCTGGTCGACACCCCGGCCATCCAGTACGTGGTGGAGGAGGCCGTCCGGGCCGGCATCCGGGACATCCTCATCATCACCGGCCGGGGGAAGCGGACCCTCGAGGACCACTTCGACCGTTCCTTCGAGCTAGAGCACTACCTGCGGGAGGCGGGCAAGGACGCCGAGCTGGAGCAGGTCCGTTGGATAGCGGACATGGCAGACATCCACTACGTCCGCCAGGGCGAGCCCAAGGGCCTCGGGCACGCAGTGTCGGCCGCCCGCCAGCACGTGGGGGACGAACCCTTCGTCGTCCTCCTAGCCGACGACATCATGGACCCCGAGGTGGGAGTGATGGAGGGGATGCTGGCCGCTTTCGGCCGCCACGGCCGGTCGGTGGTCGCCCTGAAGGCGGTGGAGCCGGCCGAGATCTCCGCCTACGGCTGCGCCAGGGTCGAGCCGGTGGACGCCAACCTGGTCCGGATCGAGGACCTGGTCGAGAAGCCGCCGGTGTCCGAGGCGCCGTCCAACCTGGCGGTCATGGGACGCTACGTCTTCACTCCGGCCATCTTCGACGTCCTGGAGCGGGTCGAGCCCGGCCGGGGGGGCGAGATCCAGCTCACCGACGCCATCCGTCTCCTGCTGCAGCAGCAGGCCGTGTACGGCTACACCTTCGAGCACGGGCGCTACGACACGGGCAACAAGCTCGACTACCTGCGGGCAACCGTCGAGCTGGCCCTGCGCCGGCCCGACCTGGGCCCGCCGTTCCGCAAGGCGCTGGTCGAGCTGGTCGGCCAGCTCGACGACACGGCCGGAAGCAGGGACCCGGGAGACCCGCCACCCGGGGGACCCGGGGATTGGGCCCCCGGGCGGGGTGGCGGAGCGGCAGAGGGGGCCGGCGGGGGCAGGGACCCGGGGCAGCCCCTCGGGAGCCGCCGCCCGTGATCCCCCTCCACGAGGCCCGCCAGCTCGTGCTCGACGCCTGCTCGCCCCTCCCCGCCCGGGCCGTACCGCTGGACCGGGCTCTCGGCTGCGTGACGACCGCCGCCGTCACCGCCACAGAAGCCGTGCCCCCGTTCGCCAACACGGCCATGGACGGCTACGCGGTGCGGGCTGCCGACACCAGAGGAGCCGGCCACGGCGCGTCGGTCCGCCTGGCCGTGGTCGGGTCCCTGGCAGCCGGCGCAGCGCCTGGCATGGCGGTCGGCCCGGGCCAGGCCGTGCGCATCATGACCGGCGCCCCCCTTCCGCCGGGCGCCGACGCCGTGGTCATGGTCGAGCTGACGGCCCCTGACGGCCCCGACGGCGTGGTGGTCGAGGCGGAGGTCCCGCCCGGCAACCACGTCCGGCCGGCGGGCGACGACCTCGCCCCGGGCCAGGAGGTGTTCCCGGCCGGCACGGAGCTGCGGCCCGGCCACCTCGGCGTGCTTGCCAGCCTCGGCTACGAGCAGGTCGACGTCCGTCCCCGGCCTCGTGTGGGGGTGCTGTCCACAGGTGACGAGCTGGTCGAGGGCCCAGAGGGCCTCCGGCCGGGGCAGATCCGGGACTCCAACCGGCCGACCCTCCTCGGCCTGCTCCTCCGCAGCGACTGCGAGCCAGTCGACCTCGGCATCGCCCGGGACACCGAGGCCGACATCGGCGCCGCCCTCGAACGGGGCTTGCGCACCTGCGACGCCGTGGTCACGAGCGGGGGGGTCAGCGTCGGGGACCACGACTACACCAAGACCGTCCTGGACGCCCTCTCGGGGGGCACCATGGCTTGGATGCAGGTGGCGATCCGCCCGGCCAGGCCATTCGCCTTCGGTGTCGTGGCCGGGACGCCGGTGTTCGGCCTGCCGGGCAACCCCGTGTCGTCCATGGTCAGCTTCGAGTGCTTCGCCCGGCCCGCCCTGCGCCAGATGATGGGCCACGCCGACCTCGACCGGCCCACGGTGGCAGCCGTGGCCGACGGCGGGCTGCCGCGAGCCCCCGACGGCAAGCTCCACCTCGTGCGGGTGGTGGCCGCTCCCGGGCCCGACGGTCGCTTCCACGTCCACTCCTCCGGTGGCCAGGGCTCCCACCAGCTCCGGGCCATGGCCGTGGCGAACGCCCTGACCCTCGTGCCCGACGGCCACGGCATACCGCCGGGCGGGACCGCCACCACCCTCCTGCTCCAGCCCTGAGGCGACCGGCCCCGGCCGGCCCGGTAGCATCGGGAGGGATGCGACCCACCGCCGCCACCCCCCTGGTCGACTCGTTCGGCCGGGTGGTGCGCGACCTCCGGATCTCGGTCACCGACCGCTGCAACTTCCGCTGCACGTACTGCATGCCCGAGGAGGGGATGGTCTGGCTGCCCCGGGAGGAGCTGCTCAGCTTCGAGGAGATCGAGCGCGTGGCTCGGGTCTGCGTCGAGCGCTTCGGGGTCGACGGGATCCGCCTCACCGGAGGCGAGCCCACGGTGCGGGCCCACCTTCCCGTGCTGGTGGAGATGCTGGCCGGGCTGGTCGTGCCCGACACCGGGCGACCGGTCGACCTGGCCATGACCACGAACGGCGCCACCCTGCGGCTGCTGGCCGACGACCTGCGAAGGGCCGGGCTGCGTCGGGTGAACATCTCGTGCGACTCGCTGCGCCCCGAGCGGTTCGCCGAGATGACCCGGCGGGACCAGCTGGCCCGAGTTCTCGACGGCATCGACGCCGCCCTCCAGGCCGGGTTCAGCCCGGTCAAGCTCAACGTGGTGCTGATCCGGGGAGTCAACGACGACGAGGCCGTTGACTTCGCCACCTTCGGGCGGGAGAAGGGGGTCCAGCCCCGCTTCATCGAGTACATGCCGCTGGACGCGTCGGGGGGCTGGAGCCGGGACCAGGTCGTGCCGGCGGAGGAGACGGTGTCAGCCATCGACGCCGCGTACCCGCTGGAGACGGTCCCCCACGGCCCCGAGCCTGCCTCCCGCTACCGCTACCGCGACGGCAGGGGGGAGATCGGTGTGATCCCGTCGGTGACCAAGCCGTTCTGCGGGGACTGTGACCGCATTCGCGTAACGGCAGAGGGCCAGCTGCGCACCTGCCTCTTTGCGGTGGACGAGCACGACCTGCGCTCGGTCCTGCGCCGCGGAGGCAGCGAGGCCGACCTGGCCCTGGCCATCCAGGCGGCGGTGGGGACCAAGTGGGCTGGCCACCGCATCGGCCAGGTCACGTTCGTCCGCCCGCCCCGGAGCATGAGCCAGATCGGCGGGTAGGGACCACGGGGCCCCGCCCCGGCGCCGGGGCACGGGCCGGGGGTGGCCGCCAGGGCCCGACGCGGTGGGCTGTCATTTCGATGCAGGAAGGCGCGCCGCCGTAGACTCCTGCCATGTCGGACCGAGGGCTCACGCATCTGGACCCGTTGGGGCGGGCCCGCATGGTCGACGTCACGCCGAAGGAGCCCACCCACCGGCGGGCGCTGGCCCGGTGCAAGGTGACGATGGCCCCGGAGACCACGTCCCAGGTGGCCGCGAACGCCATCACCAAGGGCGACGTGCTGGGAGCCGCCCGCATCGCCGGGATCCAGGCGTCCAAGCGCACCGCCGAGCTGATCCCGCTGTGCCACCCCTTGCTGCTCGGGTCCGTGTACATCAACTTCACGATCGGGGACGACTACGTCGAGGTCGAGAGCCAGGCCGAGACCGTCGACCGGACCGGCGTTGAGATGGAGGCGCTCACCGCCTGCGCCGTGGCCGCTCTCACGATCTACGACATGTGCAAGTCGCTGGACCGTTCGATGACGATCGGCGAGCTGGCGCTGTGGGAGAAGACCGGGGGCCGTTCAGGGACCTGGCGCCGCCCGGGCCACGAGGACGGGAGCGTCTTCGACCGCTGAGCCCGGGCCGGGGCCCCTCGTCGGGGCCCTGCGGGGCCGCCCGCGGCTGCCCGGTGGCGGGCGCCCGGGGGCGCCGAGGCGGGCGGGCAGGTCCGGGCTGCCCGGTGGCGGCCCGGTGGCGGCCCCCGGAGGCCCGTAGTAGAACTTCCGGAGCGGGTGGGACCTCGGTCGGCGTGACCATCCACCGCTCCGAGGGGGCCCGGCAGTAGGGTCCTCGATAGGCGAAGGCGGTCGAGGAGCTTGACCATCGTGGTATTGGTGCTGTTGGTCCTGATGTGGGTCGTGGTGCTGACCCCCGCTCTGCTTCGGAGCCGGGTCCAGCGCCGGGGCGACTCGATCGGCAGCTTCCGTCGCCAGCTCGGCGTCATCCAGCGGACGTCACCGGCGCCGATCCCGTTGGCCAGTCGGGGAACGGCCGTGGGAGCGAGCTTCCCCATGCCGTCCTCCCGCTCCGTGGCCGACACCAGCGGCCAGGGCGTGGTGTCGCCCTTCGGCCCGGCCCGCCGCCCCGGGCCGGGGAGCCCCGGCAGCCGGGGAAGGTTCGAGCTGGTGGCCACGGGGGGACGACCAGGTGGGGCCGTTGCGCCCTCCGCCCCCCACCGGGCCACGGACGGACGGCCGGGCGCCCCCCACCGGGCCACGGACCGCGCGGGGACCAGCCGGAGGCAGTCGGCCGCACGGGCCCGCACCATGCAGCGCCGGCGCCAGGTGCTCGTCGCGCTGGCCGGCACCATGGCCGTCACCTTCCTCCTCGGGCTCGTCCCGTCCCTCCGGATGCTGTGGTGGCTCACCGCACTGGCTGCGGTGGCGCTCGTTGGCTACGTCGCCCTCCTCGTGCGTCTGCGCAACATGGCCGCCGAGAGGGAGATGCGGGTCACCTTCCTGCCCCAGCCGGTCGACACCGGCCTCCTCCTGCGCCGGTCCGCCAACTACTAGACCGGTCGGCCGGACCCTCGGGGCGCCTGGTCGGCATCGCCAACCGCCCTGGCCGCCGCCGCCGAGGCCAGGCCCGGGTAGGCGCCCCGGAGCCACTCCACCAGGTCGGCCCCCCGGACCGTGATCGACAAGGGGTCGGCCTGGCGCAGGAGGATGTCGGGCACGGCCGCCACCCGGGGGCGAACCTGGACCCCGGCCAGCTCCGGGCCGGCTGACCACCAGGTCTCCAGCACCGGGTCGTTCGGCGGGGCGCCGCCAGCCAGGGCGTCCACCGCACTCCAGACGTCGTCACCGCCGGCCGACCCGCCGGCAGCGCCGGCACCGGCTCCTGCGCCGGCCGACCCGCCGGGTGCGACCCCGACCGGAGCTCGGCGAGCGCGCAGGTGGTCCAGCAGCTCGTCCCTGGGCCGCCCCCGCCAGGCGAAGATCAGGAACGGGTCGGTGTCGAACGCCTCCGCGAGCAGGTAGTAGGTGGCGGCCACGTGCTTGCAGGGATTGGCCCAGTCCGGGCACGAGCAGGCGGTGTCCAGGTCTCCTCGGGAGGCGGGGAAGAGCGAGAGGGAGCAGGCTGCGAAAGCCTCCTCGATCTCGTCCGGCATGTCGCCGGCCAGCAGCCGTGCCAGGAACACGGCCTTGGCGGCCATGGCGTCCTCCACCCTGTCCCACTCGGCCGGGGCCAGTTGCTCCACCCCGATGAGGACCCGGTAGGGCTTGGCCCGTGAGCCCTGCACGGCGGCGGTGACGAGCCCCGAGGCCACGTCCAGGCTCAGCACCTGGCCGGCCCGGGCGTACCGGCGACCCCGCTGGAGACGGGCCCCTAGGTTGAAGGACTCCAGCACGCTGACGAACCGCTGAGACCACCAGGTCTCGCCGATCTGGCCCCGTCGGCTCCGGGCTTTGATGCCGCCGTCGACCGGGATGGGCCGGGACGCCGGCGGCCACCATCCGCCGCCTTCCCAGCTCCCCGGCCGGTCGGGGGCGCCACGCCCGCCCCCGGCGGCGC
>JBOGGR010000124.1:0-9121 GCA_050744025.1 Acidimicrobiales bacterium | reverse complement strand
TGCCTGGTCCCCGTGCCGCTGGCCCCGGTCCCTCCCACCGGCCTGCGCTCGGGCCCCTTCGGCACCGGCCGGCTGACCTGAGCACGGCCCGGGCTCCCGGCCGGCTGACCTGGGCGCGGCGCCGCGGGGCTGGCAGGCGGTCCCCGCCGGGCAGCAGCGAGCTCAGAACCAGGACGAGCAGAAGGGGGGCGGGTCGACCGCCAGCATGGCCCCGGCCCGGGCGAGGGCTCCCGGCACCAGCTCCTCCACCCGGCCGGCCCAGGCCAGGGTGGCCAGGGACGCACCTCCCATGTAGGCGCCGGCCAACGTGGCAACGTCGAGAGCCAGCTCGGCCGCCTCCCCGGGCCTGGCCCGGCGGCAGTCGGCGCCTTCCGCCCCGGCCTCCAGGCGCCAGCGCCCCTCGTTCCACGGGCAGAACGGGTCTGCCACCTCCACCACGAGCGCCCCGGGGGCGGCGTAGGCCCGGGCCGCCAGGGCGGCTGGGAGGTCGACCAGGCGGACCCAGAGGTGGTCGTAGGACGCGGTGACGCGGAGCTGGCGAGCGTCGTCCAGCAGGTGGCGGAGGGGCTCGGCCGCCGGGCGGTCGCCGGCCACGACGAGCTCGCTCAGGTCGAGGTCGCAGAGGTATGCCCAAAGGCTCACGTACGCCTCCCGGGTCGCCGCCTCCATGTGGTCGACTCGGACGGTGTGGCGGCTCGACCACATCTCGTCCCTCGGCATCCGGTACACGGCGTACCCGTCGGCGTCGCCACCCGGCCCCCGGTGGACTACGAACAGCTTCGCCCCGTCCCCGTGGCGGCCGACGGAGCCAGGGTCGGCCTGGACCATGTCGTCCCACTGGAACGCCATCCTCGGCACGTCGCCGGTCCGCCGCGTGCGGATGGCCTCGTGGACCGGGGGTAGGGCCTCCCGGGCGGTCCCGGCGTCGACCAGGTCCAGATGGCCGCCGGGGGGCGGGCCGGCGGCCAGCCGGGCCCGGCTGCGGTTGAGCTCCCAGGCGACGCCCCAAGTCGCCGGCCCGTACCCGAACCGGCCGTAGATCCCTCCCTCGCTGGCCGCCAGGCCGGCGAGGGGCTCCCCCCGCTCGTGCACGTCGTCCAGCTGGTGGCGCATCATGGCCCGCAGCAGCCCCTGGCGCCGGTGCACGGGCTGGACGCCCACCCATGTCACCCCGGCCATGGGCACGGCGCGGGCGCCGGGGAGGGTCAGCTCCATGGAGTGCGCCGCCGCCGTCGCCACCATCTGGCCGCCGGCGAAGGCAGCCAGCGTGCGCTCCAGCTCCGCCAGCTCCGGGCGCTGGCGGTCGACCTGCTCCTGGCTGGGGGCGCAGCCAAAGGCGGCGTTGTTCACCCTGGCGAAGGTCTCGACCTCGTCCGGGCCGATCGGTCGCAGCTCGACGTCCATGGCGGGTGGTCTACCGTGCCCGGGCGGGGCCGTCCCAATCATTTCTCGGGCACGCGGCGCCGCTCGGGCTCTTGCGAGCTCGCGCTCGCGTTTCGATGGCGCCAGTTGCATACTGCTGCTATGGCCGTGGGCATCACCGTCCGGGACGTGCCCGACGAGGTCAGGGACGAGCTGGCCGCGCGCGCCGCGGCCTCGGGCCGTTCCCTCCAGGAGTACCTGCGAGCTCACCTGATCGAGCTCGCGGCCAGCCCCGACGTGGACGTGCTGGTAGCCCGGATCCAGGAGCGGAAGTCGGCGACCGGCGGCCCCCTTCCCCCTGACCGGATCCTCGGCCACCGCGACGCCGATCGCCGGTGATGCTGGTCGTGGACGCGTCCATGGTCGTCGCCGCCCTGGTCGACACCGGGCCGGCCGGGACCTGGGCGGAATCCTTGCTGGGCTCGGACCGCCTCGCGGCCCCCCACGTCATGCCCGCCGAGACCGCCAACGTCCTTTGGCGCGCCGCCATCGCGGGTGACATCTCCGCCGACGTGGCGTCACTGGCCCACGCCGACCCCTTGGCCTTGCGGGTGGAGCTGTTCCCCTACCACCCTTTCGCGCCGCGGGTGTGGGCTCTGCGGGCGAACGTGACCGCCTACGACGGCTGGTACGTGGCGCTCGCCGAGTCGCTCGGAGCCGCGCTTGCGACAGTGGACACGAGGCTCAGCCACGCCCCGGGCCCATTCTGCGAGCTCGAGACTCCTCCCGGATAGGCCCGGGCGAGGCAGCGCCGCCGCGGCTAGGGGTCTGGGGGGTCGTTCCCCAGCTTCTTGCGGATCAGCTCCACCCTCTGCTCGCTGGCGTTGACGTCGCTGCCCTGGGAGTCGAGCAGCGCCCTGCGGTCGGCCTCGGCCTCGGCCTCGGCGCCGGCATCCGCGGCAGCCAGACGGGCCTCGATCCCCTCGGCCACGATCTTCTCGGCCTCGGCCACCAGCTGCTCGACCATCTGGTCCTCGGGGACCACGCGGACGACCTTGCCCTTGATGATGAGGTGACCCTTGTGGAGGCCGGCGGCGATGCCGAGATCGGCCCCCTTCGCCTCTCCCGGCCCGTTCACGACGCACCCCATGACCGCCACCTGGATGGGCAGGTCACGGCCCTCCAGGGCGGCCTGGACCTGCCTGGCCACACCGATGACGTCGATCTCCGCCCGCCCGCAGGACGGGCAGGCGATCAGGTCCACGCTCTTGCGCTCCCGCAGGCCCATCGTCTCCAGGAGCTGGCGGCCGGCCTTGGCCTCCTCGACCGGGTCGGCGGTGAGGGAGTAGCGGATGGTGTCCCCGATGCCCTCGGCCAGCAGGGTGGCGATCCCGGCGGTGCCCTTGATGAGGCCCCCGGGCGGGGGCCCGGCCTCCGTCACCCCGAGGTGCAGGGGGTGGTCGACGGTGTCGGCCAGCTGCCGGTAGGCCTCGATCATGAGGGGCGGGCTCGAGGCCTTGACCGAGATCTTGACGTCGTGGAAGTCGACCTCCTGGAAGTAGGCCAGCTCCATGAGGGCGGACTCGACCAGGGCCTCGGGCGTGGCGCCGCCGTGCTTCTTGTAGAGCTGGGGGTGCAGCGACCCGGCATTGACGCCGATCCGGATGGGGACCCCCCTGTCCCTGGCCTCGGAGGCCACGAGCTTGATCTCCTCCGGCTTGCGCAAGTTGCCGGGATTGAGCCGAAGGCAGGACACCCCAGCCTCCAGGGCGGCGAGCGCCATCTCGACGTGGAAGTGGATGTCGGCCACGATCGGCACGGGCGAGCGGGGCACGATCCGCGCCAGCCCCTCGGCCGCCTCGGGCTCGTTGCAGGTGCAGCGCACGATGTCGGCGCCGGCGCCGGCGAGGGCGTAGACCTGGGACAGCGTCCCCTCCACGTCAGCCGTCTTGGTGATCGTCATCGACTGGACGCTGATGGGGGCGCCGCCGCCCACCGCGACGTTGCCGACCATGATCTGGCGGGTCGGGCGACGGGGAGCGGCGACGAAGGCGGTCGGGTTCATGGGCGGTTCACCTCTAGTGGAACGGGTTGGCGATGGGGTGGACGAGGTCGAGGTAGAACGCGCTGACCCCGAGCAGCACCAGGAAGAGGAACATGGCGTAGGTGGCAGGGAGCAGCTTGGCCACGTCCGCGTGGTACCGCTCGCCCCGCCGGGAGCGGACCCGCTCGTATATCGCGATGGCCACGTGGCCGCCGTCCAGGGGCAGGAGCGGGATCATGTTGAAGAGCCCGATGAAGACGTTGATGTCGGCCAGCACGAGGAGGAGGTCGGCGGTGCCGGCGTGGGCGGCCTGGGTGGCCAGCCGGGCCGCTCCCACGATGGAGGTGATGCGACCGGTGCTCCCCCCGCCATTGCTGCCACCACCGCCGCCGCCGCCGGACGGCGAGGTGGCCGGGGCGCGCCCCGCCACCTGGCCCACGTAGCTGCTGATCCCGTGGGGGGAGAAGAGGCCGGCCAGGCCGGTGACGCTGGCCGTGGTGAGGTCCCAGGTCCGCTGCGCCCCCTGGCCGGCGGCGGTCACGGGGTCGGACCTGATCAGGGGATTGGTCAGCGTGACCCCCACGACCCCAGACGACCCCGTCGGCTCGGTGGACGCCGACGCCCCCCCGGTGCTGACGTAGGTGACGCTGCCGGCCCGGACGGGCGTCACGTGAAGCGTGACCCGCTGCCCCTGACGGTCCACCACCAGGGTGAGGCGCCGGCCGGCGTGGCGCCCGATGAAGGAGGCCAGCTGGTCCTCGGCCTTCACGGGCTGCCCGTCGACCGAGACGAAGACGTCACCGGGCCGCAGGCCGGCCCGCTGGGCAGGGGTAGGGCCATGGGCGAAATGGCTGAGCGAGCCGACCGACACCTCGGTGGCGCTGTACACGCCGACGAGGGCGAAGATCGACCAGAGGAGGAGGAAGGCGAGGACGAAGTGCACCACGGAGCCGGCCACCGCGACGGACAGCCGCCTCCAGAACGGCGCCTGCCTGTAGGTCCGGGCCTCGTCGGCCTCGGGGACCTGCTCCAGGTTGCTCATCCCGACGACCTTCACGTACCCGCCGGCCGGGATGGCCTTGACCCCGTACTCCGTCTCGCCCAGGCGCACCGACCAGACCCGGGGACCGAAGCCGAGGAAGTACTCGGTCACCTTCATCCGGCCCCACTTGGCCGTGACGAAGTGCCCGCCCTCGTGCAGCATGATCATGGCCACGATCGCGAGGACCACAATGAGCAGATCGGTGGCGTGCAGGACGACGGCGGCCACCACCCCGGCTCCCACCACCACGACCAGGCGGGCCAGGGCCGACCGTTGGCCCGGGCCGGCTGTGCCGTCCGGCCGGCCTCCCGGGCCGGCTGTGCCGTCCGGCCGGCCCACCGGATCGCTCATGCCGCCCGGCTCCTCGCCTCGGCGGCCACGGCGGCCCGGCGCCGTGCCTCGGCATCCACCTCCAGGACGTCGTCCACCGTGGTCATCGGCGCCGGCCGGTAGCCGGCCAGCGTCTCGGCCACCACCTCGGCGATGCCCAGCCACGGCAGCCTCCCGACCAGGAACGCCGCCACCGCCACCTCGTTGGCGGCGTTGAGGCAGGCGGGGGCGCCCCCGCCTGCCCTCCCGGCCTCGTAGGCAAGGTCGAGGCAGGCGAAGGCCTGCCGGTCCGGGAGGTCGAAGTCGAGGCGGCGAAGGCAGGACCAGTCGATGGCGCCGAACGGGAGGGGCAGGCGCTCCGGATAGGCCAGGGCGTAGCCGATGGGCAGGCGCATGTCGGGGTTCGAGAGCTGGGCCACGGTGGCTCCATCGGCGAACTCGACCATGGAGTGGACCACGGACTGGGGGTGGACGACCACGTCGATCCTGTCGTAGTCGAAGCCGAACAGCTCATGGGCCTCGATGACCTCGAGGCCCTTGTTCATCAGCGTGGAGGAGTCGACGGTGATCTTGGGCCCCATGCGCCAGGTAGGGTGGGCCAGGGCGTCCTCGACGCCGACCTCGGCCAGCTCGCCCCGGGCGCGGCCCCGGAAGGGCCCCCCGCTGGCCGTGAGGACCAGGCGGCGCACCTCCGAGAGCCGTCCCGAGCGCAGGCACTGGTGGATGGCGCAGTGCTCGGAGTCCACGGGCACGATCTCGGCCCCGGGAGTGGCACGGGCGGCCTGGACCACCGGGCCGGCGGCTATGAGCGACTCCTTGTTGGCCAGGGCCAGCCGGCGCCCGGCTGCCAGGGCGGCCAGGGTCACGGGCAGGCCGGCGAAGCCGACGACCCCGTTCACCACCAGTTGGCCCGAGGTGGCGATGGCGGCCAGCGACTCGGGCCCGGCCATGACCTCGACCCCTCGGGGCACGAGGTCGGCCAGCTGGCCCGCCAGGGCGGCATCGGCGATGGCCACCTGGGCCGGCCGGAGCTCCCTGGCCTGCGCGGCAAGGGCCTCGACCGACCGGTGGGCCCCGATGGCGACCACGTCGTAGCCCTCCGGCCGCGCCCGGACCACGTCGAGCGCCTGCCGCCCGATCGACCCGGTGGAGCCGACCAGGCTGACCGACCTCACGTAGCTCCCCGTGTCATCCGATGTTGAGCACACGGACGAGGTAGAAGACGGCGGGGACCACGAACAAGAAGGCGTCGATCCGGTCGAGGACGCCTCCGTGGCCCGGGAGGACCGAGCCCATGTCCTTGATGCCGAGATCCCGCTTCACGAGGGACTCGCAGAGGTCGCCGAGGGGAGCCATCACGCACACCACCACCCCGAGGGCCAGTCCAGTCTTGTGGTCCCAGGGGTGGATCTGGCCGACCAGGGCGATCGAGAAGATCAGGCACAGCACGATGCCGCCGATCATCCCCTCCCAGGTCTTGTTGGGGCTGATGGACGGGGCCAGGGGCCTCCGGCCCCACTGGGAGCCGACGATCAGTCCCCCCACGTCGTAGGCCACGACCGCGATGGCGGTCCCGAGGAGGAAGGCGACGCCGTGGCGGTCGGGGAAGAGCTTGGGGGAGAGGAGCAGGGCGGCGTAGGACCCGAGGAAGCCCACCCAGAGGAAGCCGAGCACGGTGGCAGCCAGGTTGACCGTAGGCCGGGACCTTTCGATGCCGAACAGGTACCAGAGGAGGACCACCACCATGGTGATGGCCACCACCACCCCGAGGGCAGCCTGGCCCTTCATGTAGGCAGCCACCATGAGGCAGATCGTGCCCACCAGGCCGACGAGCGTGGCCGGGCGGTAGCCGGCCCGGCGGAGCACGCCGTAGAGCTCGGCCACGGCCATGGTCACGAGCAGGATGTCCAGGGCCAGCGAGGCGATGGGCCCGACCTTGAACAGGATCAGGGCGAGGATGCCGACCGCGACGCCCGTGAGCGTCCGCACCCAGCCGGCCCTCCCACCGCTCTCGGGCGGACGGCCCGTCAGGGTGCCCCCGGCCGGCCCCGGACCCCCGCCGACGCGGGACCGGCGTCCCCCGCCCGGTCCGTAGGCGAGCGGGTCGGAGTCCTCCTCGGCCGCCGCGGTCCCTTCTCCCACCCGGCCCGAGGCTGCCGGCCCCTCCCCGGCGCCGGCAGGGCCCCCCTCGACTGCCGCCCCATCGGCGGGGGCGCCCTCGGCTGCGACCGGGTCCCACCCGGGGTCGGCCTGCGCCTCCATCGAGTCGAACGAGTACAGGTCCCCGGGATCCTCCCGGGTCTCGTCGAGGGCGCCCAGCCGGGGGCCGTCGCCGCCGAGCAGGGCCGGCTCGTAGCCGGGCTCGTCCCAGTCGGCGTCCCGGTCCCGCCAGGCGGTGGCGCGGGGGAGCTCGCCCCAGTCGCCCGCCTCCCCCTCCTCGGCGCCAGCGCCCGCGTGGGCGGGCTCAGCCCCGGCCCCTCCTTCGGGGCCGGTCGTGGGCAGGATCAGGGGCACCTCGCCGGTGGGCGGGTCCGTCCACGGCGGGAGGTCGATGCCGGCTGCGCCGGGGGCCGCCCACGGCTCGTCCTCCGGCTCCCCGCCGGCATCCGGGTAGCTCGGGTCACCGGCCCCCGGGCGGCTCCAGGGGTCGTCGCCGGGGCCGGCCCCCGGCTCGGACGTGGGATCGCCGGCAACCGGAGGCGGCTGAACCGCTTCGGCCGGGTCCACCGACGCCGGCAGGGGGAAGCGATGCGCGGGCCGGGGGCCCTCGGGAGCCGGGGGCACGTCGCCGTAGCGGGGCTCGTCCTCGGGGCGGCGGCCGGCGGCCTGGCCCGTCTCCAGGGCCTCTGCCGCCTCGTCGGCACCGATGATGCGGACCGCCTCCGCGCCCGGGCGCGCCCGGCGGGTCGAGAGCTCCTCCGCGTCCTCGTGCTCGTCCATGGTGCCTCCCTGGTCGGCGCCCGCCGCACCCTCTTGCATCAGATGTCGAGCAACTCCTGCTCCTTGTGCTGCAGGGCCCTGTCGACGTCGGCCACGTGCTCGTGGGTGAGCTTCTCGAGCTCCTTCTCGGCCCGTTCCAGGTCGTCGGCGGTGATCCCGCCCTCGCGCTGCCGGCCCTCCAGGTCGTGGCGAGCGGCGCGCCGCAGGTTGCGGACGGCGACCCTCCCGTCCTCGGCCTTGTGGCGGGCCACCTTCACCATCTCCTTGCGCCGCTCTGCGGTGAGAGGCGGGAACACCAGCCGGATGACCTGGCCGTCGTTGGACGGTGTGATCCCCAGGTCCGAGTGCTGGATGGCCTTCTCGATGGCCTTCAGCGCCGTCTTGTCGTACGGGGTGACCACGAGGAGCCGGGCCTCGGGCACGGTGAAGCCAGCCAGCTGCTGGAGCGGGACCTCGCTCCCGTAGTAGTCGACCTTCAGCGTCTCGACGAGGGCCGGAGAGGCCCGCCCCGTCCGGATCGTGGCCAGGTCGCCCTGGGTGTGGTCCACGGCCTTGCCCATCCGCTCCCGGGCGTCCGACAGCGCGGCACCGATGGGCGAGTCCTCCATCACCTGACCAGCGTACCGATCGGGTCGCCGCCAAGGGCGCGACGGATGTTGCCGGGCTTCATCATGTCGAAGACCAGGATGGAGAGGCCGTTGTCCTTGCAGAAGGTGATGGCAGTGAGGTCCATGACCCTCAGGTCCTTCGCCACCACCTCCATGAACGTGATCTCGTCGAAGCGGGTGGCCCCCCGGTCGACGAGCGGGTCGGCCGTGTAGACGCCGTCGACCCCGGAGTGGGTGCCCTTCAGCACGGCATCGGCGCCGATCTCGGCGGCCCGGAGGGCGGCCGGCGTGTCGGTCGTGAAGTACGGGTTGCCCATGCCGGCAGCGAAGATGACGACCCGGCCCTTCTCCAGGTGCCGGATGGCCCGGCGGCGGATGTAGGGCTCGGCCACCTCCGCCATGTGGATGGCCGACTGGACCCTGGTGGTCTGGCCCTGGCGCTCCAGGGCGTCCTGCAGAGCCAGGGCGTTGATGACCGTCGCCAGCATCCCCATGTGGTCGGAGGTGGCCCGGTCGAGCCCGGCTCCCGACCCGGTCGTCCCCCGCCAGATGTTGCCGCCCCCCACCACGATGGCGAGCTCGATGCCCAACTCGGTCCGGGACTTGGCGATCTCCTCGGCGATGCGCTCGACCACGCCGGCGTCGATGGTCTCGTCGGACGCCGAGGAGGCGAGCGCCTCTCCGGACACCTTGACCACGACCCGTCTCGGCTCACCCACGCGCCGGCGCCTCTCCGGTCTCGCTCGACTCGCCGTGCCGGCTCAGGAGCCGACCACCACCTGCGCGAAACGGATG
>JBOGGR010000123.1:0-11035 GCA_050744025.1 Acidimicrobiales bacterium | reverse complement strand
AGGCCGCACAGATAGCGGCCTGGGCCCAGGTGCTGGCGTCGCTGGGCGAAGGCGACAAGATCTCCCGCCTGGTCTGGGTGGAGCGGGCTGATCCCGAGCACCTGGCGCCTGAGCACCTGGCGCCGGGCCACCTCGGCCAGGAGGCCGCCCCGAACGGGGCCGTCTCGGCCTGCCAGCGTGCCCTTCGGGCCGACTATCGCCAGCTGGTCGCCCACGTCGGCACCCTCGGCACGCGCCGCGAGGTCCATCTCGGCCTCCAGGTCGCCACCAAAGGCGCCGACCAGGAGGCGGTCTGCGCCGAGGCGAGCGCGAAGTGTCGGGCCGTGGCCGGCGCCCTGGCCGGGGCGGGCATCGCCTCTCGGCCCCTCGGCCTATTCGAGCTGGCTGGCTTGGTGAGGACCTGGGCCGATCCTTCGGCCAGGGCCAGAGCCCGCGCCTGGGATGGCCTTGATCCAGGTGGCGCTGGTCCCCTGGCCCGGGAGGTGTCCTGGGACCACCTGCGCTCAGACGGTGCCTTGCACCGGGCCTACGTGGTGGCGGCCTGGCCCCGGGTGCCGCTCGGGCCGTCCTGGCTGGAGCCGCTCCTGGCCTGCGCCCCGCCCCGGGCCGCCCGCACCCTGGCCATTCACCTGGAGCCGGTGCCGGCCGACCTCGCCAGGCGCCAAGCCCAGGCCGCCCGGCTCAACGCCGGCCTGGACCAGGCCCAGCGGTCCCGGTGGGGCTTTGTCAGCGGGCCCCGCCAGGAGGCGGAGCTGGCCGAGGCCGCCCGACTGGAGGAGGAGCTGGTGGCCGGCTATCCGAGCCACCGCCTCGGGGCCGTCTTGATGGTCTCTGCCCCTGACGAGGACGCCCTCGGGGAGGCCAGCTCGGCCCTGGAGCAGGCCGCCACCTCGGCCCGGGTGGACCTGCGCTGCGCCTACGGGTCCCAGGACCTGGCCTGGGCCTCCACCCTTCCCATCTGCCGGGCTCGCCTGCGAGGCCGAGCGTGATGCTGTCTCTTCCCGGCATCGAGGTGACCACCCGGCACTCCGGAAGCGTCTATCCCTTCCAGGCCCAGGCCGCCCTGGATCATCCCGGGGTGGTCATCGGCTGGGACCGCCTCGGGGGCGGGGCAGTCTTTTCCTACGACCCATGGGCCCTGTACGAGGCGAGGGTCATCGGCAGCCCCAACGCCGTGGTTCTGGGCCAGCTCGGCAAGGGCAAGTCCGCCCTCGTCAAGTCCTACCTGGCCCGCCAGGGGGCCTTCGGGCGCAGGGCCTATGTCGTTGACCCCAAGGGCGAGTACCACGGCCTGGCCAGGGCCCTGGGCGCCCCGGTGCTGGCCCTTTCCCCAGGCGGAGGGCACAGGCTGAACCCGCTCGACCCCGGGCCTGGCCCGGACCCCGCGCCGGTCGAGCTGGCTCGGCGTCGGGCCGAGCTGGTGGGGGCGCTCGCCGGGGCCGGCCTCGAGCGGGCCCTTCTCTCCGAGGAGCGCGCCGCCATCGCGGAGGCGACCGCGTCACTTTCGGCCTCTGCCACCCTCACCGACTTGGTGGCCCATCTCCTCGAGCCGTCGCAGGTGATGGCCAAGGCCCTTTCCACCACCTCGTCCTCCCTTGCCCGGGCCGCTCGGGAGGTGGCCCTCGAGCTGCACCGGCTGGTGGTGGGCGACCTCAGAGGCCTCTTCGACGGCGAGACCAGCGTCGAGCTCGACTGGGGCGGCCCCGGGCTCGTCTTGGACCTGTCGGCCCTGTTCTCCTCAGCGGCCCTGGTCCCGGCCATGGTCTGTGCCGGGGCCTGGCTGGCCCAGGCCATCTTTGCCCCTGGGCCCAAGGCCATCCTGGTGGTGGACGAGGCCTGGGCCATCCTGCGCCTGGTGGCGACCACCCGCTTCCTGCAGGCCGCCTCCAAGCTGGCCCGCAGCCACGGCTGCCAGGTCGTGCTCGTGGTCCATCGCCTGTCTGACCTGGCGAGCCAGGCCGATGCAGGCACCGAGGCGGCTCGCCAGGCCGAGGGGCTCGTGTCCGACGCCGAGACCAGGATCGTCTACGCCCAGTCCCCGGCGGAGGCCGCGCTGGCCCGGCGCCTGCTCGGTCTGTCGGGCCCGGAGGCCGAGCTCATCTCGCGCTTGCCGCCCTACCGGGCCCTGTGGCTGGTGGGTCGCCACGTGGCGGTGGTCGACCACGCGCTGAGCGCCACCGAGGCCGCCTTTTGCGACACCGACGCCCGCATGGCCAGATCATGACCCGCCTCGCCCGAGCCGTCTTGGTCGTCGCCGCGCTCGTCGTGTGCTGGTCGCTGGCCCAGCTGGGCTGGCCGGTCCACGAGACCACGCCCGGCCATCCAAAGGCGGCGGCCGGCCGCGCTCGGCCGACCTCGGCTGGTCGCCTGCCTCGGGCCGTCGAGTCGTGCCCCGGCGCGCCGACCAAGGTGGCAGAGCGTGCGGCCCTCAGCGCGGACAGCCTCGACTGGGCCCACCTGGTGGCCGACCCCCGGGCCTGGGAGGGACTGCTCAGTCCTGAGGTCCTGGCGAGCCTGACCCGGCAGGCCCCCCTGCTCACCCCCCGCCAGCGGGCCGACCACCTGAGCCAGTCGGTCGCCTCGCTCCAGGCCTGGAGCAAGGACGAGGGAGGCCACCGGGCCCGGGTCTGGGTGATGGTCGAGGTCTCCCTCCAAGTCCCTGGGCGCCGGCCTGTCAGCATCCCAGCCCCGGTCGTGGTCGACCTCGCCTGTCACCACGAGAGGTGGCTGGTCATGGCGATGGGGCCAGCATGAAGGCCCTGGGGATGGTCGTGGCCGTGGTGGTGGGAGCGCTGGCGCTGGCGGTGGCGGCCCTTGGCGATGTCGGCAGCGTCCCGAGCGCCCCGTCGGGGCTGGCGATGGCCGAGGTCCCGGCCTACTACCTGGCCCTGGACGAGGCAGCGGCCAGTAGCTGTCCGGGGCTGTCGTGGTCGGTGCTGGCCGCCATCGGCGACATCGAGTCCGGCTTTGGCCAAGACGATGGCCCGTCTACTGCCGGCGCCCTTGGCCCCATGCAGTTCCTCCCCGCCAGCTTCGCCGCCTACGACCACCCGGTCCCGGCCGATCCCGCGCCCACGCCTGGCACCTCGCCCGGGGCGATCCCCTCTCCTCATGACGCCACCGACTCGGTGTGGGCGGCGGCCCGGATGCTGTGCGCCAACGGAGCTGGGACAGACCCCCCCGGCGCCATCTTCGCCTACAACCACTCCGCTGCATACGTGAGCGAGGTCCTGGCGCTGGCCGCCCGCTACGCGGCGGTCGGGCCCGGGGAGCCCTCTTCGGTCCAGGCCGACGCCTTGTCCTTCGCCCTTGGGGAGGTGGGACGCCCCTACGTCTGGGGGGGCGCGGCGCCGGGGGTGGGCTTTGACTGCTCGGGTCTCGTCTCCTGGGCCTTCGCCCAGGCCGGCCTGGCCCTGCCCCGCACCGCCCAGGCCCAGTTCGACGCCGGGCCGAGCGTCTTGGCCGGGACCCCGCTCGTGCCGGGCGACCTCGTGTTCTTCGGGGCCGGGCCCTCCCGGATCACCCATGTCGGGATCTATGACGGCAACGAGGAGATGGTCGATGCCCCCCATGCCGGCGCGCTCGTGCGCACCGAGGGCTACCGGTGGTCGGACTACGTCGGGGGCACTGACCCCGGGAGCCAGCGATGAGGACGCCCGGCCTGCCATCCGACGCGGGCCGCTCGGCTCGGGTGGAGCCGACTCCTCTGCCCGCGTCGTCACCGAGGGCCTGGTCCCTGTCCACCTGAGGAGGACACCTTGTCCAGCTCGGCCCGCTCTTCCACCCGCCCCGCTTCCCTGTCCGATCGGGTGCTGGCCGCCGTGGCTCTCCTTCTCGTGGCCGAGGCCGTCGTCATGTGGGCCGGGGCCGAGCTGGCGGCCGTCTTCCACGGGACGCCGGGCGCCCTGGCCCCCTCGGCTGCACTGGCTGCCACCTTGTCCCTGGCTGCCCATGCCGGCCACCCGGGCCTCGCCTGGCCGTCGTCTAAGCGAGCGCTTCTGCCGGGCCCCGTCCCCTACTGGGCGGCCACCGCCGGGGTCCAGGTGGGCGTGATCGCTCTCGGGGCCTGGGCCTGGGCCAGGCTCGGGCCCGGTCGGGCGGGCGGGTGGCGCCTGTTTCGCAAGGAGCGGCCCGGCTTCGCCCCCCGGGCCGAGGTGAGGGCGAACCTCGGGGAGGCGGCGGTGCGGGCCCGGGCCAAGACCGTGAGGCCATCTGTGAAGGCCCACTCGGCCTGCATGGCCGAGATCGGGATCCACCTCGGGAAGGACGTGTCGTCGGGACTCTCCCTCTATGGGAGCCACGAGGACTCCTACCTGGTGCTCGGGCCGCCCCGCTCTGGCAAGGGGGTGTCGATCATCATCCCTGGGGTCCTCGACACCCCCGGCGCCGCGGTCGTGACGGCCACTCGGCCCGACACCCTGCGGGCCACTGGGGGCCTTCGGGCCAAGGGCCGCCCTGTGGTCGTCTTCGACCCCCAGGGGATCTCGGGCTTCACCCAGCGCCTGGCCTGGTCGCCGGTGCATGGCTGCGAGGCGCCCGAGGTGGCCATCTTGCGGGGCAGCGGGCTCGCGGCCGGGGCCGGGTTCCAAGGCTCCACCACCGATGCCGACTACTGGACACGCTGCGCCGCCATCGTGCTGCAGTGCTACCTGCACGCGGCGGCTCTGGGCGAGCTCACCATGCGCGACGTGATCTCCTGGGCTGCCCGTCCCGCCGACCCCACTCCCATCGCCATCTTGAGGGGGGCGAAGGGGGCAGCCGAGGGCTGGGCCGAGCGACTTTCCGCCGAGGCCGCGTCGGATCCCCGTCGGCGGGACAGCGTGTGGTCAGGGGTGGGCCGGGCCCTCGACTGCCTGGCCCATCCGGGCGTGCTGGCGGCCTGCTCGCCGCCTCCCAAGGCCGCCTTCGACGCCAAGGACTTCTTGGACAAGCGGGGCACCATCTACCTGGTCGGCTCGCCCGGAGCCCAGCTGTCGGTGGCACCTCTCATCACCGCCTTGGTCGAGGACCTGGCCGAGACGGCCCGGCGCCTGGCCGCCGGCTCCCCCGGCACCCGCCTCGATCCCCCCCTCAGCCTCTGGCTGGACGAGGCGGCCAACATCGCCCCCCTGCCGAGCCTGCCCCAGCTGCTCTCCGACGGGGGCGGGACGGGCATCGCCACGGTGATGGTGCTCCAGTCCCTGGCCCAGGCCCGCCATCGTTGGGGCGAGGCCCAGGCGGACGCCGTGTGGGACGCGGCCACGCTCAAGGTGGTGCTTCCAGGCCTCGCCCACGCCGAGGACCTGTCCCGCATCTCCCGCTTGGCCGGCGAGGTGGACGAGGAGACGCTGTCACGCTCCAGGGGCCCGGGCGGGGAGACCACCTCCACCTCGATCCGGCGGGTCCCGGCCCTGCCCTTGGACCGCCTGCGCAACCTGGCCCAGGGCCATGCCATCGTTTTGCACCGGCGCACCCCGCCGATCGAGGCGGTCCTCGCCCCGTGGTGGGAGCGGCCCTGCGCCGAGGCGGTGCGGGCCTGCCTGGCCACCTCGGGGCCGGTCCCGTAGCTCCTGTCGCCGGGGTTCCTGGAGCTGGCCGCGCTGGTGGGCTTGTCCTGGCGCGACGGCCATGGCTTCGGTGGCCCTCGGGTGTCGCCGGGGCTTCGCGCTGGAAGCACGAGGTGCTGCACAGCGCCGCTCCACCTTGGCCGAGGTCGCCGCTCGTCACGGATGTGGCGCGCGGCGTCGCTCTCGGTGAGGACCCAGGTGAGCTGATCGTGGCCCATCTGAGGTCGCGGCCGGCTCTGGCGTCAGCGCCCGGGAAGGCCCGGCCGGGCCTGGCGCCGGGGCTCGGGCTCAGCTGGCGCTCGGGCCCGCGGTCGAGGTCGGAGTAGAGGAGCCGGCCGGGGTCGAGGGTCGCGGTCGCGGCGGTGGCGGGTCAGGCCGAGGGCTCGCCCCCACCGCTTCGCCCCAGCTCGCCCACGTTCGCCCCAGCCGGTCGGAGTCGGAGTCGGGCTGGGTGGCAGTGTCCCCGCCGGAGCCAGCCGGGGCCTCACGGGGGGCACCGTCGCGCTGTCCAGGGTCGAGGGCCTTGGGCCGGGTCTGGCGGCGGCAACCCCGGCGCTGACGCCTCGGCCGGTGGTCGAGGTCGAGGCGGGCGCTACGGGCCGGGTCGAGGTCGCCCGTCTGGCCCCACGTCCGCCCCCGGTCGCCCACGTCGGCCCCGACTGGGTGGGTGGGTCGGCCCTGGTGTCCCGGCGGACGCAAGGTAAGGCCGCGTGTCCCCAACACCGGGGCGGTCGAGCCCGAGCCCGGAGCGGTGGTCGAGCGTGGCCCGCGCCGGCGTCAGGGCTCGTCGAGGAGGATACCGTTCACGAGAGGAGCACCGATGGCCACCCCAGAGCCACCCCAGACCATGACGAGCACCGGCGCCGGCACGAGGAGCACGAGTGCCGACACGCACAGCTCGACGCCAGGCCGGCCGGCGTCCATGCTGACCGGCTGCATCGAGAGCCGGAGTCGCCAGGCGCCATGGGCCGCGATCGCGGCCAGGCCGAAGGCCGAGGCGGAGGTGGACAGGCTGGAGGACGAGGCGGAGAAGGTCATCCGGCCCGACGTGGCCGAGGCTCCCGGGACGACAGAGGCCGTCCGCTCCCGGATCCCAGCACGGGGGCGGCGATGGCTGTGGTGCAACGCCGGTGACCGCCGTCCTGGACCCCAGCACCACCCTCCCTCCCTGGCCGGGCGAGCCCGAGGGTGGGGCCTGGCGCCGGTGGCCGGCCTGCCGAGGGATGGGGCCAGAGCTGTTCTTCCCGCGGTTCGTGGGCCCCGACGCCAGCCCCACCGCCCGGGCCGTGTGCGCCGGCGACGGGCCACGACGTGAGGGGGGAGCCGCCGCCCCATGGGGAGAACCCCCGGACGCCATCGGCGGGACGTGGCGCTAGGAGCGACCCGCTGCCCCAGACCTCACGGCCCCGGGGAGCGCCCGAGGACAAGGCGGAGCATCGGAAGGTGGGACCCCACCGCATGACCGAGCACGACTACCTGCGGCACCGGGACTGGTGCCTGCACCTGGCCCAGCTTGGGTGCCTGATGTCCGACCACCGGGGCTGCATGGCGGCCGTGGCGGAGGCTGCTCGGTGGGACCCCGAGGACAAGGAGCTCGAGCGGAGGAAGCCGGGGGGTGACTGTTCAGTGCGCCACGAACGCTGAAGGGAGATGTAATGTAGATACACTCCATGAAGCCGTGCGCTGTCGTGCCGCCCGCCGTCCTGCGCCGGCTGTGCCGGGCGGCGGGGCGGCCGGGCTATAGGCCTGCCCGCACGACCTGCGCCACGCCTTCGTCACCGCCGCCATCGTCACCGCCGCCTTCGTCACCGCCGCCTTCGTCACCGCCGCCTTCGTCACCGCCGCCTTCGTCACCGCCGCCTTCGTCACCGCCGCCTTGGACGCCGGGGCCTCCCTCAGGGACGTCCAGGACGCGGCCGGGCACGCCCGACCCCCGCACCACCAGGGCTACGACCGTTCCCGACAGAGCCTGGACCGCCACCCCACCTACGCCGTGGCTGCTACCTACTTGGCCAAGCCCTCGGCTAGCTGATGGCACAGAGCCCTCGTAGGCATTCGGCCGGGCTCCGGCAGCGGACCCGGTCCGGGCCCGCTCGCCCACCCATCCGGACTTTCCATGGGAGGGGGTTTGAGTCTCCCGGGACCGGACCAGTCGGACGGGGCCCGCGTCTCACCCCGCCGCCCGCCGCCGACCTTCTCGCCGCCGGGACGGCGCCCGGGAGGCCGGCGGGGGGCGGAACATGGCCGCTGGGTCGGTGATCGTCAGCACGCGGGACGTGAAGCGGTAGAGGGCCGCCGGGCGACCGCCCGCCCTGCCCGGAGGGATGGTGGTGCACAGGGCGACGATCAGCCCCCGCCGGGACAGCACGCGCTGCAGGTTGGTTACTGACACGGGGTGGCCCAGAGCCGCCGAGTACAGCTCCCGCAGCTGGGCGACGGTGAACTGCCCGCCGGCGATGGCGAAGCCGATGTTGGTGTACGACAGCTTGGCCCGCAGGCGGCCCACCCCGGACTCGACGATCGAGCCGTGGTCGAACGCTGTGGGCGGCAGGGCGGCGACCGGGTACCAAGCGGTGTCCTCCGGCAAGCCGGGGTCGGCGTCGGCGGGCACGAGGGCCAGGTAGGCGGTGGCCAGGACCCGCTCGCCGGGCATGCGGCCGGGGTCGCTGCGGGTCTCCAGCTGCTCGAGGTGGGCGATCTCCCGCACGTCGACCTTGTAGGCCAGGTGGCGGGCGAGGGAGGTGCCGAGACGTTCGTCGGCCGCTAGCTGGCCACCGGGCAGGGCCCAGCGCTGGGCCTGCGGCTGGCGGGCCCGCCGCCACAGCAGGACCTCGAGGGAGCCGTGGCGGATCTGCAGCACGACGGCAAGCACCTCGTGGCGGTAGCGATCGTCGGGGGGGTGGGCGCCGGGCACCGCCCTACGCTAACGTTGAGCATGGTTTTCGACCATGAGTCGATAACGCCAATGGGCGCTGCCCCGACCGCGCTTGGAAGCGCCGAGGCCGGCGAAGAGCTCGCCCCGGGCTGGCAGGACGAGTTGCGGCGCCTGGCGCGCCGGCGCGGCGCCGTCATCCTGGCCCACAACTACCAGGTGCCCGAGGTTCAGGACGTCGCCGACCATGTCGGCGACTCCCTCGCCCTCTCCCGGGTGGCGGCCGCCAGCACGGCGTCCACGATTGTCTTTGCCGGCGTCCAGTTCATGGCGGAGACGGCCAAGGTGCTGGCTCTCGACCGCACAGTGCTCATCCCCGAGCCCGCTGCCGGCTGCTCGCTGGCCGACACCATCGACGCCGATGCCTTGCGGGCGTGGAAGGCCGAGCACCCGGCGGCCGTCGTCGTCGCCTACGTCAACACCAGCGCCGAGGTGAAGGCCGAGTCCGACCTGTGCTGCACGTCGGCGAACGCCGTGGAGGTGGTCCAGTCGGTGCCCGCCGACACCGACGTGCTCTTCCTTCCCGACCAGTTCCTGGGTGACCACGTCCGGCGCGTCACCGGTCGGGCCAATCTGCACATCTGGCCGGGTGAATGCCACGTCCACGCGGCGATCACCGGCGACGACCTCCGCCGGCGACTGGCGGCCGACCCCGCCGCCGAGGTGTTCATCCACCCCGAGTGCGGCTGCACCACCCCGGCGCTGTGGCTGCACTCGGCTGGCGACCTCCCAGCCGAGCGCACCCACGTGCTGTCCACGTCGGGCATGCTCGAGCAGGCGCGGGCGACCACGGCCCAGAGCGTCCTCGTGGCCACCGAGACGGGCATGCTGCACCAGCTGCGGCGGGCCAACCCGGCGGTGCGCTTCGAGCCCGTCAATCCCCGGGCGGTGTGCCGGTACATGAAGATGACCACCCCCGCCTCCCTGCTGCGCTGCCTTCGCGAGGGAGTGCACGAGGTCCGGGTGGACCCCGGCGTGGCGGCCCGGGCCCGGAGCGCCGTGGAACGCATGATCGCACTTGGTAGCCCGTCGGCGAGTGGCGAGTGAGGCCCGGCGCGGACGCCGACGTGGTGGTGCTCGGGGCGGGGGCGGCGGGTATGAGCGCGGCGCTGGCCGCCGCCGGGCGCGGGCGGCGCGTCCTGGTGGTCTCCAAGGGCCGGTTGGGCGACGGCGCCACCGCCTGGGCACAAGGCGGGCTGGCCGCTGCCCTCGGCCCGCGGGACTCCCCCGTCGCCCACGCCGACGACACGCTGGCCGCCGGTGCCGGCCTGTGCCGGGCGGACCGGGTCGTCGAGCTGGTCCGGGCTGCGCCGGCGCTGATCGGGTGGCTCGGCGGGCTGGGGGCCCGCTTCGACGGCGCCGGCGCCGGCCATCCTCCGGCGCTCACCCGGGAGGGCGGTCACCGTCGCGACCGCATCGTGCACGCCGGCGGGGACGCGTCCGGCGCCGAGGTGGCCCGCGTCCTGGCCCGGGCCGTGCGTTCCTCGCCCGTGGAGGTAGTGGAGGACATGGTGGCCCTCGACCTCCTGGTCGACCCCCGGGGCGGGGTGGGAGGGGTGCGCCTGGCCGGGGTCGGGGCAGCCGGCCAGCTGACCGGCGCCTGGGACCTGCGGGCGGGCGCCGTCGTCCTCGCCACGGGGGGGCTCGGCCAGGCCTACGCCACGACCACCAACCCCGCCTCGGCGACCGGTGACGGCCTGGCCCTGGCCCTGCGGGCGGGCGCCGCCGCTGTGGACGTGGAGTTCGTGCAGTTCCACCCCACGGTGCTCTGGCGCCCGGCGGGCGTCGGGCAGCAGGCCCTGGTCACCGAGGCCTTGCGCGGCGCCGGCGCCGTCCTGGTAGACGCCACCGGGCGGCGGGTCATGGACGGGGTGCACCCCCTAGCAGACCTGGCCCCGAGGGACGTGGTGTGCGCCGGCATGCAGGCGCGGATGGCAACGGCGCCCGGCGGGGTGCGAGACCACCTGTTCCTGGACGCCACGGCGCTGGGACCGGTGGTGCTGGGGGCCCGCTTCCCCACGGTGACCGCTGCCTGTCGGGCGGCGGGAGTGGATCCGGCCCGCGAGCCCATCCCGGTGGCCCCGGGGGCCCACTACCTCTGCGGCGGGGTGCGGGCCGACCTCGACGGACGCACCGATGTCGACGGCCTGCTCGCCGTGGGGGAGGTGGCGGGGACCGGGGTCCACGGCGCCAACCGCCTGGCGTCCAACTCCCTGACCGAGGCGCTGCTGACGGGGCGGCGGGCGGGTGCGCGCTGCGCGGACCTTCCTGCCGGGCGCCAGCGGGCCCTGCTGACGCCGGCGCCGCCCTGGGTGGCGGTGGATCCCTCCACCCGGGCGAGCACCGGGGCCGCCATGTCCCGCTGGGCCGGGATGCCCCGCGAGGGGACCGGGCTGGCGGCGCTGCTCGACCACCTGGGGGCGGTGACCGCCCGGGGAGCTGCCGGCGTCCCCCCCAGGCTGGCCGCCGTGGAGGCCGTCAGCCTCCACCTGGTGTCGACGCTGGTGGCCACCGCCGCCCTCGGGCGCCGGGAGAGTCGGGGCGCCCACCGGCGCAC
>JBOGGR010000122.1:0-6309 GCA_050744025.1 Acidimicrobiales bacterium | reverse complement strand
CCCCTCGGCGGTCCGGCCCGGCCGGCGGGCGGCGCGGGCGGGCGGCTGGGACTGGCCGCAGGCGACTGGCGGCTGGTGGCGGGGGCGGCCCTCCTCACGATCGGCTCCGGGGTCACCCACTACCTGGCTGTGCCCAGCGTCCTCGCCTTCGCCGTCTCGGCCGTGGGCCTGGCCTTCCTCGCCGCCCTGGTCGGAAGGAGCGTGGATGCCCTGGGGGACCGCCTGGGGACGGGGGCCACAGGCGCCATCCAGAGCGCCCTCGGCAACCTGCCGGAGCTGTTCTTCTCGATCTTCGCCCTCCGGGCCGGCCTGATCGGCGTGGTGCAGGCAGCGCTCATCGGCTCGATCCTCGGCAACGTGCTCCTGGTCCTCGGCCTCGCGTTCGTGGCGGGCGGGGTCCGCCACGGGCCCCAGCGCTTCAGGGCCGACCAGGCCCGCCTGCTCAGCCTGCTGCTCCTCCTGGCCGTGGCCGTGGTGATCGTGCCCACCCTGGCGTCCGCGCTCGACATCCCGGCCGCCCACCACGAGGGGGCGCTCAGCGACGTCGCCGCCGTGATCCTCCTCGCCGTCTACGCGGCCGGGCTGCTGGGGGCCCTCGGACCGCCCGGCCGACACGGCGGCGCCGTGGAGCCCGCCCACATGGAGCCCGCCCCCCAGGAGCCGACCTCCCGGGGATCCGCCCACCTGGAGCCCGCCGGGGCGGCCCGGTGGCCGCTTCCCGTTGCCCTGATCGTGCTGGCCGCCGCCAGCGCGGCCGCCGCCGCCGTCTCCAACTGGTTCGTCGACGCCCTCCGGCCTGCCATCCACGCGCTGGGCATCAGTGAGGCCTTCGCCGGCCTGGTCATCGTGGCCATCGCCGGCAACGCCGTCGAGAACTTCGTGGGCGTGCAGATGGCCCGCCGCAACCAGACCGACCTGGCTCTCAGCGTGATCCTCCAGAGCCCCCTCCAGATCGCGCTCGTCCTGATCCCCGTCCTGGTCCTGATCAGCCCGGTGATCGGGGGCGCGGCACTCACGCTGGTGTTCCCGCCCCTCCTGCTGGCGTCGGCCGGCCTGGCCGTCGTGGTGGCGGCCTTCGTGGTGGTCGACGGTGAGTCGACCTGGATGGAGGGGGTGGCGCTCCTCGGGCTCTACGCCGTCATAGCCGCCGCGTTCTGGTGGGGCTGAGGGGGTGGGCCTTGCTGGCCCCTCCCGCCGGGCCGTCGACGGATGGACCTACGGCTGGAAGGGCTCCTTCGCACCGAGGACCGATGCGATTGCCCGGGCCAGCTCCTCGTTGGGGAGGTCGCGCAGCGCGGGCTCCACCTTCTTGCTCACCGTGACGTCGACGAACAGGCAGGACCCCTCCGTCGCCACCACGCTCGGCGTCGCCGCCGACGAGCTCGCGAAGGCCAGCTCGTACTGGACGGTGTCGGTCGACCCGGGCGCTGCCACCGGCAGAGTGTCGACGAGGCTGACGAGGTGGGCCACGGTGGCGGGATCGGTGACGGTCACCCGGCGAGTCGGCGTCGCGGAGCCGACGCTGGAGGCGGTCCACCAGCCCGGCAGCGGCGATCCCCTTGGGAAGGGCGGTCAGGGTATCGGCCACGACCGAGAAGCTGACCTGGCCGTACCGGCCCCCCTCGCCATGGCTGGTGACGGTCATTACGTGGGGTGGGTGGGCCTCGAGGTAGGCGGCGGCCGCGTCCATGGGGGTGGGGGCTGTCCACAGGTCGTGGAGGTCGATCAGGTTCGAGCTGGCAGGATGCTGGGGTGGGCTGGCGAGGACGCCCGATGGCGGGGGGCGGTCTGGTGTGCCCCGGGTGGGAGGACGGCCTGCGTGAGGAGCTGGCGTGCCAGGCACTCCCCAATGGCCCGGTTGTCACGAGGAGCGGTGGGGCCCGGTGGGGATGCCCGCCCGACGGTGGCCCGTCCGTAGTAGCGGGCCGCGCCGAAGTCGTAGACGGCGCCGTCGGCGCCGGCCAGGCGGTAGCCCCTGCCGTCCGGCAGGGCCGAGATGGCGACGACCGGAGCCGACAGGTGGACGTCGCCCATCGAGCCGCGGAACGGGGCGCCGAAGCTGAACACCCCGCCGTCACGGGCAGCCAGCCAGTAGCCGCCCGTGGTCAGGTCGGCGGCCATGCCCACGACAGGGGCATCGAGGCGGACCCCGGTCAGCGAGCCATGGCAAGAGGCGTCCCCGAAGGTTGCGACGTCGCCGAGCTGGTCGACCAGCCAGTAGCCGTTGCCGTCAGCGGTGGTGGCCATGCCCACCACACGCCCACCAGCTGGGAAGGTCCGGGGGCAGGAGCTCCGTCCGGCTCCGGCGTCGACGGCCGTCGCCGCTGCACTCGGCGGGCCGCCCGCGAGGACCGCGGCAAGGGGGCCGGCCAGGAGGCCGGTCGGCGCCATTGCCGCGACCACGGCCTCGGACATGCCGCGGAGCCCCGCTACGGCTCCACCCTGTGAGAACGACATCCGCAGCCCCCATCTCGAGCCTCGGCCTCTGCCCGAATCAACCCCTGGCCTGCCTCGGTGGTTCCCGCTGGTGCCCCGGAGGGCGCGAGTGGCCGGCCCGCAGCCGGACTCCGTGCCGACCGACCCCGTGCCGACCGACCCCGCGTCCGCCGGCACGGACCGCGCCTACGATGGCCGGGCCACCCGACAGAGGAGCAGCAGCCGTGGACGTGCGCATCGGGATCAGCCAGACGCCGAAGGAGATCGAGGTCGAGATCGCCGAGGACGCCGACCGGGACCAGCTCCTCTCCGAGATCGGCGCCCTGCTCGACAAGGGGGACGGCGTGCTGTGGCTGACCGACCGCCGGGGGCGCCGGTTCGGCGTGGCCGTGCCCAAGATCACCTACGTCGAGGTGGGCACGACCAGCGACGAGCGCCGGGTGGGCTTCGGCGCCCCCTGATCGGCGGCGGCCGGCGAACTTGTGGCGATAATGGGTCAAAATGACGCACGATCATCACAAGTTCGGCTGACGGCGGCCCAAGTCCGGCTGACGGCGGCCCAAAGCGTGCCGCCCACGGCGGGCCGGGGCCGGGGCGGCCGGTGGTGGGCGTGACCGGGCTCCTCGACCGCCGGCTGGTGTTCGTCACCGGCAAGGGCGGCGTGGGCAAGACCACGGTGGCAGCGGCGCTGGGGCTCCTGGCCGCGTCCCGCGGCAGGCGCACCCTGGTCTGCGAGGTGGACGCCAAGGGCGACGTGGCGGCCTTCCTGGAGTCGGGGCCCACCGCCTTCCAGCCGCGGGAGGTGGCATCGGGCCTGTGGGGCATGTCGATGGACACCGAGGCGTCGCTGCGCGAGTACCTGAGCCTGAACCTCCACCTCCCGATCCTCGCCAGGATCGGGCCCCTCGCCCACGCGCTGGACTTCGTGGCCACGGCGGCGCCCGGAGTGAAGGAGATCCTCGTGATCGGCAAGCTCTGCTACGAGGTCCGGGAGCGCCACTTCGACCTCATCGTGGTCGACGCCCCGGCGAGCGGCCACGTCATCAGCCAGCTCGCCGCCCCCCAGGCCATCAACGACCTGGTCAAGGTGGGCCTGGTCCGCAGCCAGACGGGATGGATGCTGGACATCCTGTCGGACCCGGTGACGACCGGGCTCGCCGTGGTGGCCACGCCCGAGGAGATGCCGGTCAACGAGACGGTCGAGCTGTGCGCCCGGGTGGCCGGGGAGACGACGGTGGACCTGGCTGCCGTCGTGGTCAACCGGGTCCTGCCCGAGCTGTTCTCCCGCGGCGAGGAGGAGGTCTTCGACGCCATGTGCGATCCGGCCCGGGCGGCGGCCCTCTCCGAGGCGACCGGCGGGGAGGTGGGGCCGGTGCTGGCCGCCGCCCAGCTGGCGGTGACCATGCGCCGGACCAGGGCCGGGCACCTGGAGCGGCTCCGGGGAGGGATCCCTGCGACCGTCCCCCTCCTGTACCTGCCCTACTTGTTCATGCGGTCCCACGGCCTGCGGGCCACCCGCCAGGTCGCAGCCGCCCTCTCGGCGGAGCTCGGGTACTGATCCCCGCCATGGCCCCCCGCCCCGCTCCCATCCCGCCCGGCCCCGCCCCGCCCTCGCCCCGCCCCGCTTCCGCCCCGCCTCGCCCCGTCCCCATCCCCCTCCGCGCCGGCTCCCTGGCCCAGCTGCTGGCGGCCAGGGAGATCGCCGTCTGCTGCGGGTCGGGCGGCGTCGGCAAGACGACGATCGCCGCCGCCGCCGCGGCCATGGCGGCGGTCCACCAGGGGGGGCGGGTGCTGGTCCTCACCGTCGACCCGGCCCGCCGCCTGGCCGACGCCCTCCACCTGGCGGGGATCGGCAACGTCCTGACCCGGGTGCCCGAGGCCGCTTTCGCGCGAGCGGGGGTCAAGCCCCGGGGCGAGCTCTGGACGGCCATGCTCGACACGAAGGAGTCCTGGGACGGTCTCGTCCGCCGCCACGCCCCGGACGCCGCCACCGCCCACGCCATCCTGTCCAACCCGCTGTACCAGAACGTGAGCGCCCGCTTCGTAGAGAGCCACGACTACATCGCCATGGAGCGGCTCTACGAGATCCACAGCGAGGGCGACTACGACCTCATAGTCGTCGACACCCCCCCCACCCGCAACGCCGTCGACTTCCTGGACGCCCCCCAGCGCATGGCCGAGTTCTTCTCCAGCCGGCTCCTGCGCTGGCTCATCGTCCCCTACCGCTCCCGGTGGGTGAACGTGGCCTCCCGGCCCTTCTACCAGGTGGCCGACCGGATCCTGGGCACGGCCTTCCTGCAGGACGTGGCCGAGTTCTTCATGCTGTTCCAGACCATGTACGACGGCTTCGTCGAGCGGGCCCGGGCGGTGACCCGCCTGCTGCACGACAGGCGGACCACGTTCATGCTCGTCTCGACGCTGGAGGCGGCGCCCCTCCACGAGGCCGAGGTCTTCGTCGACCTCCTGTCCGAGCGTGGCTTCCACCTCGGGGCCGTGGTGCTCAACAAGGTGCTCCCCGGGTACCTCCGGGGCGACGACGGCGCCCGGGTGGCGACGGCCATCCTCGGCGACACCGACGCGCTGGCGCAGAGGCTGTCCGACGGCCTGGGGACCCCGGCCCAGGTGCGCCGGGTGCTGGCCGAGGTGGCCGAGAGCTACCTCAACTTCCAGGTTCTCGCCAGCCGGGAGGCGGAGGAGGAGGCGGAGCTGGCGGTGGAGCCCGACGTGGTGGCGACCGTGCCGTTCTTCGACACCGACATCCACGACCTGGCCGGGCTCCTGCGTCTGGGCGAGCGCATCTGGGGCTGATCCAGAGGTGGATAGGAATGGCAGCCTCTCCGCCACGCCCTGCGCCCACTCCCGCCCCGCGGCCCCCTGCTCGAGCCCTGAGCGCCGGCTCAGATCCCGAAGCCCGCCCCGATCCCGTAGCCGGCCGGCACCGGGCCTCCTTCTGCGCCCAGGTACTGGCCCGTCCAGCGGTAGGTGTAGGCGACGGTCGGCCCGGTGGCGCAGCAGTTCGGCTCGGTGGGGGTGTATGCGAGGAATGCCACCGTGATCGTCGCCACCCCCGAGACGCTCGCCGAGGCGATCTCCCTCGCGACGAGCGGCCCGGGGATCACTGCGGGGACCCCGTAGACGGCCGTGGTCCCGTGGTAGGGCTGGGCGGCCGTGGTGCCGACCTCGGCCGTGTCGTCGAAGAAGAAGGCCCCCTGGCAGTACCCGTCGCCGCTCCCCAGGCAGATGCCGAGGTAGGCGGCGAGGGTCCCGCCCTGGCCGTCCGGCGTGGCCACCACCCTCACCGCCTGGTAGCCCTGGGTGGTCATCACCGCCACGGCGTGGGCCACGACGGCCGGGGTGGAGAGGAGCCAGTAGCCCTGGCCGCCCTGGGCCGCGGCCATGCCCACGACGTGCTCGCTGCTCGCTGGGGCCGCGCCGGTCGAGCCGTGGAAGGGGGCGCCGAAGCTGAAGATGCCACCGTCGGAGGCCGCCAGCCAGTAGCCGCCCGTCGCCGGGTCGGCGGCCATGCCCACCACCGGCTGGTTGAGGTGGATGGCGCCGGTGGAACCGAAGAATGTGGCGTCGCCATAGGAGAAGATGCCCCCGTCAGAGGCCACCAGCCAGTACCCGTGCCCGTCAGGGGTGGCGGCCATGCCCACGATGGGCTGGCGCAGGAACCCGCCGGCCTGATGGAAGTAGATCGAGCCGTAGTCGGTGGCGTCGCCCACCGGGGTGACGTCCCCGTTGGCGTCGGTCAGCCAGTAGCCCTTCCCGTCCGGGGTCGGGGCCATGGCCACGTCGCCCAGGCTCCTGAACTTGTTGGCGGGCAACGGATAGGTCCCGGCCGACCCGAAAGCGCTCACCGAGGTCGGGGGG
>JBOGGR010000121.1:0-1644 GCA_050744025.1 Acidimicrobiales bacterium | reverse complement strand
CTCCTTTCGAGGAGCACCGGTGGGGTCGAGCCCGGGCAAGGCGGGTCGGGACCGCTCCATCCTCGCAGCGGACCGGGTCAGCGCGCTCCACCTCATCCGGGTGATCAACGGGAAGGGCGGTTGCCTGGGAGCGCCGTCGCTCCAGGGCGGCGAGGGGGACGGGGATGGTCGCCGCGAATCCCGTTGGAGGACCGTACTTGGATAGCGGGTCGACACAGGGTGTGACCAGCCGATCGGTCGAGTGAGCGCAGCCGGCGATCAAGTGAACAGCGAGACGGCTGCCGGATTCGGCGCCCGAGCCAGCTGCACGAGGAAGTCGATCGGGTCGACTCCGCGCTGGACGGCGGTACGCAGCACGCTCATCATCCGTCCCTGGGTCGCTGCTCCTCGCCAGGTCCGGTTGCCACCCCAGACCTTGCGGTTGACGACGGCTGGGCGGATCGCTTGCTCGGCGCGCCAGTTGGTGGCGTCCACGTCGTCGTGGGTGAGGAAGGTGAAAAGGGCATCGAGTTCGTTGGCCAGGTGGGCCATCAGCCGGCGGTTCGCGTCGTAGGGATGGGCGGCTTCGCCGAGCAGCTCCACGAGCTCTTTCAGGTCGGCGGCGACGGCGCGGCGTGTTCTTCTCGGCAAGTCCCGGGCGTCGAGCGCCCGGGTCAAGATGTCCTTCACCCCCCGGGGCGCTGCCCGTGCCCAGTCGGGGTTGTCGGCTGCCATCTCCCGGCAGCGCCGCAGCAGATGAGCGACACAGGTCTGGTGGGTGGCCTCGGTGAACTGGCGGTAGACCCCCCAGCCGTCGCGCACGAGTACGCCGAAGAAGTCCTCGTTCAAGAGCTCGGTCGCCTGCTCCATGCCCCGGCCGGCGGCCACGTTGTAGGCGGTGGCCTCCCTCGACGTCGTCACCCACAGCCAGGCCCGCTCCCCGCACACCCGCCAACCGGTCTCGTCGGCCACCACCATGGCCGATCGGTTCACCGTGGCCACGATCTCTTGGTGGAGGGGCACGAGAGCGGTGCCGGTCGACTGAGCCCCCGAACTGAGCGCTCCGGCGGTGACCGGGACCCCGAGATGCCGAAGGACCTGCGCCGACTTTCCGAAGCTGAGCCCCAGGGCGTAGTGGAGCCAGGCGGCGAAGCTGTGGGCGAAGGGGCCGACCTGGGCGGCGGCTGCCCCAAGTGCTGTGGAGGTCTGCTCGACGTGGCGGCCCTGGATCCTGCGCTTGCACGTCTTGCAGCGCCCGACACCGACGACGAAACGGGTCACCACCGGCTTGGCCTCTGGGAGCTCGGTCTGGAACTGCTCGTCGTCACGGAGGTGCTCGATCTCACCCCCGCACTCAGGACAGCACGACGGCAGTGGTGCCTGAAGCTCCCGGTCGACCGGGCCGGCGGGCGCCATCCGGTGACCGTGGCGGCCGTGGAGCTTGCCGATCTTTCGGCCCGGGCACTTGGGCTCGGCGGAGGGCTCACCCTTAGCCTCGATCCTCGGGACCTGTGGATCCGCCGCCAGGGTGAGTTGCGGGCCCGCGAGAGGGCCGAGAATCCCTTCAAGAGGCTGGGTTCCTAGTAAGTAGGGCAGCGGGGCTGTAGGGGGTCTCCTGGAACCAGGGCGAGCGCTTCGGGCAGGCGGATTGGCCCAGGAGGGGGG
>JBOGGR010000120.1:0-4191 GCA_050744025.1 Acidimicrobiales bacterium | reverse complement strand
GGGCAGGGGCAGGGGCGGGCAGGTCGAGGGCCGGCTCCTCCCCGATCACCCGGACGCCCTCCTCCAGGGGGGCGGTCCCGGCGTCGGGGGCGTCGCGGAGGTCCCCGAGGGGGATCCCAGCGTCGGGGGCGTCGCGGAGGTCCCCGAGGGGGATCCCGGCGTCGGGGGCGTCGCCGTGGTCCCCGAGGGCGGCTCCCCCGTAGGGGACGTCCCCGAGGGCGTCCCCCGTCGGGGCGACCGCCGGAGGCGAGGAGCCGGGCTCGGGATCGGGGGGTCGGGCGACGGGCTCGGGCTCGGAAACGAGCTCGGCCTCGGGCGGCGGCTCGACGGAGACCGGGCCGATCCACAGGATGCCGGTGTCCTCGGTGGCGACGGCGCGGTGGCCGGCCACCGGGGGGGGCGGGACGACGGGGGGGGCGCCACCGGGCGCGCCCTGGCCCGAGCCAGAGGCTGCAGCGGGGAGCGGTGGGCGCCCCGGGCCACCCCCCCGGCCGGTGCGGGCGTGCGGAGTGGAGGTGACAGGGGTCGCTGCCGGCGTGCGGGCCGCCGGCGCCCCCCGCCGGCGACGATGCCTGGCGGCAGCGGGAGCAGCCGGGGCCGGGGCGGGGACCGGGGCTCTGGCCGACGGGCGGGGCAGGGGCGGCGCGGGCAGCGGCATCCCGCCCGGCACCGGGCGGATCTGCACCGCCTCGCTGCCGTCAGCGAAGGGGATCGGCCCGGCATCCTCGTCCTCGATGCCGGCCGGCCCGTCTCGCTGCGCCAGCTCGCCGAGCACGCCCATGGTGTGCCCGTAGCGCTTGATCGACCGCCGCTCCCGGCGCCGGGGGAACCGCGTCACCCCGGTCAGCAGGACGACGATCACCACGACGATGGCGACGAGGATCGCCAGGCTTACCATTCGCAGACCTCTCCGAGGATACTCAGCTGATCTTGGGACACCCCCGACCGTTGTCTCGTTCCATCCCCATTCAACTCAACTTTCCACCCTCAGCGGCATCGCCCGCCTCGATCATGGCATCGACGAGGAGCTCGACGATCTGGCGGTCCCGAGCGGAGAGGCGGCTGACCTTCACGGCGAGGACGGACCGGGTGGACTGGTTGGCCCGGGCCGGCCGCGACACCACGGGCAGGCGGCCGACGTGCTTCATGAGCTCCTCCATGGGCACACCGACGGCTCCCGCGATCCTCTCCAGCACCTCGGAGCTGGGATTGGGCAGGAGCCTGATGCCACCTATGGAGTCCTTGCGGCCCGTCTCGAGGTCGCGCCAGGTGACCTCGGACACCTTCGCCTTCTTGGCCGCCTCGCGGCGCTTCAGGCCGGCCGCCTCACGCTGCTCGGCCAGCCACCGCCCGAACTCGACCCACCGCTGCGACTCGTCCACCCGCCCAGCGTGGCCACAAACAGGGGCCCGCGTCCAGCCGGACCAACCGGAGCACCCGGACGGGCGGGACGGGGGCCGGGACGGGCGGGCTGGGCGGCCGGGACGGGAGCTCGGGAGCCGGGACGGGAGCTCGGGGGGCTGGCCTACCGCTCGGGCCTGGTCACGACCCCCGACTCCGCCCGCAGGTCGATGACCTCGGACCGGGCGCCCGTGATGACCTGGACGATCTCGTCGCCGACCAGCTCCTCCCGGTCGAGCAGGGCGTCGCGAAGGGCCTCCACCAGGTGGCGATGGCCGGCGAGGAGGCTGCGGACCTCGTCCCTGGCCCCGTCCAGGATCGTCTCGACGGCGGCGCGGCCGTCGTCGCTCGACAGCACCTTGGTGACCAGGTCCGGGCGGCCCGGGCCCCCGGCGGCCTCGAAGGAGATCAGGGAGCCGGCCATGCCCAGGCTGCCCACCATCTGGGCCGCCATCCTGGTGGCGGCGGCCAGGTCGCCGGCGACCCCCGAGCTGGTCTCGCCGAAGAACATCTCCTCGGCCACCAGCCCTCCCATGGCTATGCGCACGAGGGCCTCCATCTCCGACCGGGTCCGGGTGAAGCGCTCCTCGGCGTCGGAGTGGGCGAGGAGCCCGAGGGCCTCGCGGCGCTTGATGATCGACAGCACCTCGAGCCGGCGGCCCCGGCCGACCAGCCAGGCCACCGTGGCGTGCCCGGACTCGTGCGTGGCTATCGTCCGGCGCTCGGCCTCGGCGTACTCGACCGGCTGGGCCAGGCCGATCTCCTCGGTCATCTTGGCCTTGCTGATGTCGGCCCAGCTCATGGTTCCGGCCCGGCGACGGAGGGCCCAGACCAGCGCCTCGTCGAAGAGGTGCTCGATCATGACCGGCGAGTACCCGAACGTCATGGCCGCCAGGGAGTCCCGCCTGGCCGGGTCGTCCAGCTCGGGATCGTGGGCCTTGCGGTCCAGGTAGTGGTCGATGATCTCACGCCGGCCGGCCCGGCTGGGCAGGTCGAAGTGAACGGTGCGGTCGAAGCGGCCCGGGCGCAGCAAGGCGGGGTCCAGGTCGTCGGCCCGGTTGGTGGCGCCCACCACCAGCACGTTGGCAGCAGGGGAACGGGGGCGCCTCACCCGGTGGCCGGCCGGCAGCCAGCGATTGAGCAGGTCCACCGCGCCGGCCCGGACCCGGGCAGAAGCCGGCGGCTGGTCGAACGACTGGAGCTGGACCAGCAGCTCGTTGACGACCCCGCTGATCCCCTCGCGATGGCCACCCCCCCCCATCCCGGCGCGCGAGGCGCCGATGGCGTCGATCTCCTCGATGAAGCCGATCGCGCCCCCCTCCGACCGGGCGGCCTTGCGAAGGGCCTTGAAGTACGAGCGGATCTTGCGGTTGGTCTGGCCGTAGTACATGGACTGGAACGCCGACGACGAGACGAAGAGGAACGGCACGCCTGCCTCGGCGGCCATGGCCCGGGCCAGGTAGGTCTTGCCCGTGCCGGGCGGCCCCTCGAACAGGATGGCCCGGCGGGGCGTGCCACCCATGACCTCCTTGAACCGGCGGTGGGCCAGGAAGAGGTTGAGGGTCTTCACCACCTCCTCCACCACCACCTGTGAGCCCTTGACGTCGTCCAGGGTGACGTCGCTGTCCTCGGGCCGGAAGAGGACGTGGGGGGACCTCCCGGCGCCGAGCAGGGGTCCGGCCAGGACCACGGCGAAGAGGGCGATGAGGGCGACGGCCGGGCCCCAGGTGGCCGCCCCCGAAGGCAGGTGGACCGGCCACAGCCTCACCGGGGCCCCGGTGAGGAGCCGCCCCCACAGGAACGCTGCGATCAGGGCCAGCACCACCGCGAGCCGGCGCAGGCGGGCCCGGCGGGCCCGCTCCCGATCGGCGGCGACATCCTCGCCGCCGCCTGGGAGGACGGAGGTGCCGACCAGCGACTCCAGGTCACCTCCCACGAAGTCCTCCCTCTCGTCCCCCGTCAGCCGGGCTGGGACCAGGTTACCCGGCCCGTCACTATTAGTGCGCGAAGTGGCCGGCAGCCGGTCAGGTGCGCAGGCCGGCCCGGGGACTGTCGGACGGGGGGATGTCCCTACGGCGGGGGTTGGCGAGGTCCCGGGCTGACAGCACCGGGGCGTCAACCCCCCAGTCGGCGGCGATCTCGGGGTCGTCCCAGGCCACCCCCAGCTCGTCGGTCGGGTTGTAATAAGCGTCGACCAGGTACGTGAGCGTGAGATCTGTGAGGGCGGCGAAGCCATGGGCCACCCCGGGCGGGATGAACACCCCCCGCTCGTCGGCGTCGCCCATCTCCATGCCGAGCGTGGCGCCTTCGGTGGGGGACCCGGCCCGCAGGTCGTGGAGCACGACCCGGGCACGGCCCGCAGGGACGTACCAGTAGTCGGCTTGGTGCAAGTGGTAATGGAAGCCGACCAGCGCGCCGGCCGCCCTGTCTGCCCGGCTCGCCTGCACCATCTCCCGGCCGAGGGGGAACCACGACCTGCGGTACGTCTCGACGAACCGGCCGCGCTCGTCCCGGTGCACGTCGGGAATGACGACGACCACGTCGGCGATCAGGGTGGAGGGCGAGATCGTGGGCACTGGCCGGCGAGGCTACCTCCGCCCCTCCGGTCGGATCCGATCGGGCCGACCCGCCCGGTTCGCCCTCCCTCGCACCGCCACTGCCTCGCCCAGGACGCGCTCCCAGGGCCCGGCGTCCCTGCTGTCGAGGAGGCCGTGACCAGCCGGCCGGGCGGCCCAGGGCTCCCGGCGGCCCGGCGCTCCCGGCGGCCCGGCGCTCCCGGCGGCCCGGCGC
>JBOGGR010000119.1:0-2397 GCA_050744025.1 Acidimicrobiales bacterium | reverse complement strand
CGGCGGGGCGGCGCCGGGCGGCCCGCCCGCCCCTTGGCCGGTGGCAGCCGGGCGCCGGTCGCCGACGAGGGAGCGGCCGAACGAGACGAGGAAGGACTGCGACCGCAGGACGGCCGGACTGAAGTGGTGCTGGGGGCTGGTGGCGTTGGCGAGGCTGAGGCCGAGGTGGTAGATCGGGCTGGCGGCCGGACTGGGGCCGGCCAGCTGGTCCGTGGCCGTGGTCGGCAGGAGCAGCACTATGCGCTCGTAGCGCGTTCCCCCGGCCGAGCGGACCGGCCAGATCCACCAGAGGGCGTCCCAGGCGGTGGGCTGGGACGGGTCGCGGTAGGTGACGAGGTGGCCCGTCACCCCTCCGCCGAGGCTCATCTGGCTGGTCCCGGCCAGGCTGTAGCCGTGGAAGACGTAGCAGGCCTGGATGCCGTAGTTCGAGAAGCTGCGGAGGTCGGTGGTGGAGATGACGTCGGTCGTGACGGGGACGCCGCCCCTGCCCGCCCCGCCCGCGGCCGCCCCGCCCGTCGCCGCCCCGCCCGCGGCCACCCCGCCCGTCGCCGCTCCCCCCGTCGGGCTGTAGAGGTAGCGCTCCCACACCGAGCCGGCACCGAAGAAGCGGGAGGCCCACGGGTAGGTGGCGATGGGCTGGGCGGTGTAGCCGGGGACCACGGCCGGGTCGGCGAGGAACGACGCCAGCCTCGGGGCCCCGAGGTCGCTCGCCACGAGCTGGTAGCGCTGCATCCCGGTGTCGGCCACGGCCAGGAGGGCGGCCACTGCCAGGACCACGACGAGGGCGAGGCGCGACCGGGGCACCGCCCGGGCCAGGGCCGCGCAGCCGCGGGAGACCCGCTGCGCCGCCCGGCCCCTCACCCCGCGACCGGGCCCTCCGGCTCCGGCCGTCTCCTCGCCCAGGCTCTCGGCCCCACCTCGGAGGGGGCCGATGCTGAGCCCGAACCAGCCCATGGTGGCCGCCATGGCCCCGACCCCGGCGCAGAAGAGGAGGAGGCCAATGAACGGGTGCAGGCCGTCGATCGCGACGGCCTCCCCCCACATGTGCCCGACCCAGAAGATGAGGAGGAGCCGGCCCAGGTTGAGCAGCCAGACCAGGGTGAGCCCGGCTGCCAGCCAGACGGCCTTGGGCACCCGGCGCCCCCGGACGAGGAACGTGAAGGCCACCCCGATCAGGAGGAAGCCGACCATCCCGTTCGCGCCCGAGCAGGCCGAGGCGACGCTGACCACGAAGCTCCCACCCCCGTGGGCGACCTGGAACAGCGACCCGTCGCCGACGACCGGCTGGGCCACCGGGACCACGGCGAGGACCTTCCCGAGGGCCCCTGTCGTGAAGGTGGTGAAGCTGTCCAGCCAGCCGGCGAGCAGCGCGGTGTATGGGAACGGCCAGGCCAGGAGCAGGAAGGCGATCGGGAAGCGCAGGCGCCACAGGGCTCGCGTCCCGAACGCTATCGACACCGCCCCGGCGACGAAGAGGGGCAGCGACAGCAGGTCGATCCGCCACACCCAGAAGAACGTCGAGAGCTGGGCCGGCAGGAGGGTGACGATGGCCACCGCCGCCAGGAGGAGGGGGGTCCCGATGATGTAGTCGATCTGGCGGTCGTGGATGGGTGGGTCGCCCAGGGCCGGTCGGGCCCGCTGGGTGCCGAGGAGGAGGGCGATGACCGGGACGAGCCCGAGGTACGCGAGCGGGGTGTCCAGTCCCAGGGAGTGGAGGAGGCTGACCAGGGAGAAGTGGTACGCCGCCACCACGGCGCCGAGCACCACGGCGACGCGCAGGACCGGGCCCGGCTCGGGGACCGAGACCCTACGGAGGCGGCCGAGCTCGCTCGGGACCAGGCTCATCGGCTGCCGGCTAGGCGGCGGCCCGGCGGCGGCGGAGGGCGAGCGCCCCGGCCAGGACGGCTATGGCGGCGAGCGGCAGGCCCACGGCCAGCGGCGCCTCGGGGACGACGGGGGCGGGGCCACCCCCGACCGTGTAGTCGCACATGGGGCCGCCCGAGTCGACCTTCTCCAGGAGCCCCGTGCCACCACCCGGCGACCCGACCAGGATGTCGGTCTGCCCCGCCGGCGAGGCGAGGATGGCCCCCACCGGCGGCGAGCCCACATTGGCGAGGGGGACGTCGATCTCGACCACCCCGTTGGGCCCGAGCGTGAACTTGCCGGTGTCGGTGGTGTGGATGGTGGTGAACATGTTCCCGCTCACGGTGCCGTCGCTGAAGGTGGGGTTGCCCCCCGTGGCGGCTGCGACCTTGGTCAGCTCGGCGTTGGCGAAGTACTCGGTCTTGTTGTAGGTCCAGGTCATGTACCACTCGTCGGCCTCCGCCCCGGTCGGCACGGTCTTGGTCAGGTCGGTGACCGTGAGGAGGACCTGGAGGGTCTTGCCGTCGGCGCTCG
>JBOGGR010000118.1:0-6829 GCA_050744025.1 Acidimicrobiales bacterium | reverse complement strand
GTCCCCTCACGAAACCAGCGGTAGGCGGTCTGGGGATGAACGCCCTGGCGCCGCGCCCACTCCGTCAGATTCACCACCGCAGCGTATCACTCGATCACTCGTACGCTCGGTGCCACTCACTATTGTGCCAACGGTTGCCTACCCCCGCTGCGCCCGCTGCCAGCGCAGGAAAGCCTCGATGAACGGGTCCAGCTCGCCGGCCAGCACGGCGTCCACGTTCCCCGTCTCCTCCTGGGTCCGCAGGTCCTTCACCAGCTGGTACGGGGCCAGCACGTAGGAGCGGATCTGGCTGCCCCACCCGATGTCGGTCTGGGGCCCGGCCAGGGCGCCCAGCTCGGCCCGGCGCTCGGCCCGCTGGCGCTCGGCGAGCTTGGCCGCGAGGATCTGGAGGGCCCGGGCCTTGTTCTGGTGCTGGCTGCGCTCGTTCTGGCAGGAGACGACGATGCCGGTCGGCAGGTGGGTTACGCGCACAGCAGAGTCGGTCACGTTCACGTGCTGGCCGCCGGCCCCCGACGAGCGGTAGGTGTCGATGCGGAGGTCCTTCTCGTCGATGGCCACCTCGTCGGACAAGTCCTCCAGGAACGGCGTCACCTCGAGCGAGGCGAAGCTCGTCTCCCGCCGGTGAGCCCCGAAGGGCGAGATCCGGACCAGCCGGTGCACGCCCCGCTCCGCGCCGAGGAGCCCGTACGCGTACCGGCCCCGGACGAGGAAGGTGGCCGACAGTATGCCGGCCTCCTGGCCGGCGGACGTCTCCTCGACCTCGACTGAGTAGCCCCGGCGCTCGGCCCAGCGCAGGTACATGCGCAGCATCATCTCGGCCCAGTCCTGGGCGTCCGTGCCGCCGGCCCCGGCATGGATCTCGGCCACGGCGTCGCGCTCGTCGTGCTCGCCGGCGAACAGGGCCCGGAGCTCCAGGCGGTCGAGGTCGAGGGAGAGGCCGGTCACCGCCTCCTCCAGCTCGGCCGCCACGGAGTCGTCCTCCTCCTCCAGGGCCAGCTGGTGGAGGGTCTCGGCGTCGGAGAGCCGGGCCGCCAGCCCCTCCAGGAGGTCCACGTCGTCCCTCACCCTCCCGTAGGCAGTGGTGGCGGCGCGGGCCGCCTCCGGGTCGTCCCACAGGTCGGGCCGGGCCACGTCGACCTCCAGGCGGCCCAGCTCGTCCCGGGCCCGGGCCAGGCCGAGGTAGCCCTCGGCCTCGGCCAGGCGCTTGCGGAGGCTGCTCAGGTCGTCGGTGAGGTCGCGCACGGTCGAGAAGGGAGTCCCCTGGCCCCGGCCCGCCTACCGGCCGTGGCAGAGCTTGTACTTGCGCCCGCTCCCGCACCAGCAGGGCTGGTTGCGGCCGACCTTCTCCTGCTCCGCCCGGACCACCGGGAGCTGGACCACCTCCGCCTCCCTCTCGTCGTCCTCCCCGTCCCCCCAGTCCCGCCCGCCGGCACCGTCGCCGAGGGCGGCATCCCCCTCCGGCCCGAGGGCAGCCAGGACCGGCTGCCCGGACAGGGCCCCCAGGCTCGTCAGGTCCGGGACGGGCTCGTCCGCGCCCAGGTAGTGGGCCTGGGCCAGGTCGGGCTCGGGGGCGGGGGCGGCCAGCACCTCGACGTGGAGGACGTAGCGCAGGTAGTCGTCGTCGATCGACGACATGAGCTGGCCGAACATCTCGTAGCCGTCCTTCTGCCAGGCCACCAGGGGGTCCTGCTGGCCCATCGCCCGCAGGTTGATGCCCTCCCTCAGGTAGTCCATCTCGGCCAGGTGCTCGCGCCAGCGCTGGTCGATGATCTGGAGCATGATCTCCCGCTCCAGCTCCCGGGCCATCTCGGCCCCACCCGGCATGGACACCTCCCGGCTCTCGTAGTACTCGAGCGCCTCGGCCAGGATGCTCTCGGCGATCTGCTCAGAGGTGACGGCCTCGGCCAGGTCCTCGGACGTGAACTGGGTGGGGTAGTACTGGTGGACCTCGTTCACCAGGCCGTCCAGCTCCCATTCCTCGGGGAAGTCGCCGGGACAGGCGTCCGCCACGATCGTGTCCACCGCCGACTCGAGCAGCTCCACCGTGCGGGCCCGCAGGTCCTCCCCGTCCAGCACCTGCATGCGGCGGGCGTAGACGACCTTGCGCTGCTCGTTCATCACCTCGTCGTACTTGAGGACGTCCTTGCGGATCTCGGCGTTGCGGCCCTCGACGGTGTTCTGGGCCCGCTCGATGGCCTTGGTCACCATCCTGGCCTCGATGGGGACGTCGTCGGGCAGGGCCCGGCCCATTACCCAGTTCATGGCCCCGGTGGCGAACAGCCGCATGAGCTCGTCCTCCAGGGAGAGGAAGAAGCGGCTCTCCCCCGGGTCGCCCTGGCGGCCGGAGCGGCCCCGGAGCTGGTTGTCGATGCGCCGGCTCTCGTGCCGCTCGCTGCCTAGCACGTACAGCCCACCCAGCTCCCGGATCCGGTCCCCCTCGGCCCGGCACTGCTCCTCGAACTTGGCGTGGAGCTCGGCCAGGCGGGCCCGGCCCTCGTCGGAGGCGAGGTCCACCCCCTCGGCCTGGGCCTCCTGGACGGCCAGGCCCTCCGGGTTGCCCCCGAGGACGATGTCCACTCCCCGCCCGGCCATGTTCGTGGCCACGGTGATGGCCCCGAGCCGCCCGGCCTGGGCCACTATCTGGGCCTCCCGGGCGTGCTGCTTGGCGTTCAGGACCGAGTGGGGGATGCCCCGGCGCTCGAGCAGGGCCGAGAGGACCTCGGACTTGGCCACCGACGCGGTGCCGACCAGCACCGGCTGGCCCCGCTCCTGGCGCTCGGCCAGGTCCTCGACCACCGAGTCGAACTTCCCCGCCTCCGTCTTGTAGATGAGGTCCGCGTGGTCGGCCCTCACCATCGGCCGGTTGGTGGGGATGGGGACGACCGGCATGTTGTACGTGCTGGCGAACTCGGAGGCCTCGGTCTCGGCCGTGCCGGTCATCCCTGCGAGCTTCTCGTAGAGGCGGAAGTAGTTCTGCAGGGTCACGGTCGCCCACGTGTGGTTCTCGTCCTTGATGGCGACCCGCTCCTTGGCCTCCACCGCCTGGTGCAGCCCGTCCGACCACCGCCGGCCCTCCAGGATGCGGCCGGTGAACTCGTCCACGATCTTGGCCTCGCCGTCGGCGATGATGTAGTCCTTGTCCCGCCGGTACAGCTCCTTGGCCCGCAGGGCCTGGCTGAGCTGGTGCACGTAGTTGACGGCCACCGCCTCGTACAGGTTGTCCACGCCGAGCTGGCGCTCGACCTTCGCGATGCCCTCCTCGGTGGGCGAGACGGTGCGCTTCTCCTCGTCCACCTCGTAGTCCGTGTCGCGGCGGAGGGTCCGTGCGATCCCGGCGAACTGGTAGTAGAGCCGTGCCGACTCGGCCGACGGCCCCGAGATGATGAGCGGGGTGCGGGCCTCGTCGATGAGGATCGAGTCGACCTCGTCGACTATCGCGTACACGTGGCCCCGCTGGACCATCGTGTCCCTGGACCGGCACATGTTGTCCCGCAGGTAGTCGAACCCGAACTCGGTGTTCGTCCCGTACGTGACGTCGCAGTCGTACGCCGCCCGGCGCCGGTCCGAGTCCTCCACCGACGGGACCACCAGCCCGACAGAGAGCCCGAGGAAGCGGTGTATCTGGCCCATCCAGGCGGCGTCTCGTGCGGCCAGGTAGTCGTTGACGGTGACCACGTGGACCCCGTCGCCGGTGAGGCCGTTCAGGTACACGGGGAGGGTGGACGCGATCGTCTTTCCCTCCCCTGTCTTCATCTCTGCGATCCAGCCGAAGTGCAGCGCCATGCCCCCGAGGAGCTGGACCCCGTAGTGGCGCTGGCCGATCACCCGCCGGGCTGCCTCTCGGACCACGGCGAAGGACTCCACCAGCAGGTCGTCCAGCTCCTCCCCCCGGTCCAGCCGCTCCCGGAACTCGACGGTCTTTCCGGCCAGGGCCTCGTCGTCGAGGGCCTCCGTCTCCGGCTCGAGGCCCTCGATGATGGGGACGATCTCCGCCAGGCGACGGACCTTCTTGCCTTCCCCGGCCCGCAGCAGCTTGGTGAAGACGCTCACCGCGACCATGCTATCCGGCGCCCCCATCCGGGCCCCGCCGCGGGGGGCCGGCGGGCGAGGCGGGGCGCGGGTCGCGCCACGGGGCTCCTACCGGGTCTCGATCAGCCGCTCCCGGACCGCGTACATGACGGCCTGCATGCGGGAGTGCAGGTGCAGCTTCTCCAAGATGTTGCGCATGTGGTTCTTCACCGTGTTCTCGGCTATGTAGAGGGCGACGGCGATGTCCCGGTTGCTCATGCCCCTGGCCGCCAAGCCCAGGACCTCCAGCTCCCGGGCGGTGAGCGACGGCGACGGCAGGCGCTCCTCCGCCCGCCGGGCCAGCGACGCGAACTCGGCGAGCAGCTTGGAGGCCATGGACGGCGGGATGAGGCTCTGGCCCGCGACCACGGCCCGCACGGCGGCGACGATCTCCTCGGCCGAGACCTCCTTCAGCAGGTAGCCGCTGGCCCCCGCCTTGACGGCGTCGAACAGGTCGCACTCCTCGTCGCTCACGGTGACGACCAGGACCTTGGTGGCCGGGGAGAGCGCCCGGATGAGGCGGATGGCTTCGATCCCGTCCCGCCTCGGCATGCGGATGTCCATGAGCACCACGTGGGGCGCCAGCTCCGCCGCCCTGGCCGCCGCCTCCTCCCCGTTCCCGGCCTCGCCCACGACCTCGAGCCCGCCGGCGGCGGAGAGGACGGCGGACAGGCCCCTCCGGAAGAGCTCCTGGTCGTCGGCGATCAGCACCCGCACCACGCCGCCGGGCCCCCGCCCCCCCTTGTCCACCCGAAGCCCTCCGTCAGGTCGAGTCGATCAGGCCGATGTGACCGTCGTCGCGCCGGTACACGACCGCGGCCCGGCCCGTCTCGGCGTTGGTGAAGAAGAAGAAGCCGTGGGAGAGGAGCTCCATCTGCAGCGCGGCCTCCTCGGGGGTCATGGGCTTGATGGCGAACTGCTTGACCTTCACGATCCGGGCCGCGCCGTCGGCCTCGGGATCGACGTCCTCGACGGCGCCGGAGCCGCCGGTCGCCCGGTCGAGCGGGGCGTGGTGGTGGCGGGGATGGGACCGGCCGACCAGGCGCCCCTTCAGCTTCTCCATGCGGTGCTCGAGCTTGTCCAGGACCCGGTCGACCGCCACCAGGGCGTCGCCGGCGCTGGCCCGGGCCCGCACCACGTGGCCGTGACCCACCACCGTCACCTCGCAGACCTCCTTTTCGGCTATGCGGGGGTTGCGCTCCTCCGAGAAGCGCACCTCCGCCCGCTCCATGCCGTCGAGGAAGCGCTCCAGGTGGCCGACCTTCTCCACGACGGCGGAGCGCACGTCCTCGGGGACGTCGACGTTGCGGGTGCGAATGGCGATGTCCACGCTGGTCCTCCCTGCTCGGTTGACGGTCTCTGCCCGGCCACCCGCCGGTCGGAGGGGCAGGGCTTCGAGGTCCTGCCCCTCCTATCAGCGGTGGTGGGGGCTGCGCGCGGCTGACCTGGTCTTTGTCCCCACACTCGCCTGCTGAGGAGATGGCGAGCCCGGCGCCGGCGGCCTGCGTGCCTGGAGCACCGGCCCTGCGGCGCCTCGGTGGCGCGCTTCGCCCCTTCACCGCCGGGCGCCGCCGATCGGCCCCTCGGCGGGCAGGTCTTACTCCTAAGCCGCACCATGCTCAGCAACCACGGGTTGCCTTACGTGGGTCGTTTCGCCTGCGACTGGCATCGACTTGCAACCACAGACCCGCGCGCGGCCCACGACCTAGTGTAGGCCCTCCGGGTCAACCTTCTCCGAGCCGGCGCTTGATGTGGTCGAGCACCGGGACGGGCCCAGGGTCCAGGCCCTCCTGGGCGGCCAGGTGCAGCGACACGAAGTCCCCGACGAGGACCAGGTCGAGGAGCTGGGCCAGCTCGCCCTCGCCCTCGGCCCGCACCTCGCAGACGTCGGCCACCGCCTCGGCCATGAGCTCGGCCACGAGCTCGAACCGGCGGGCCACCTGGGGGTGCTCGGCGTCGTGGCGGAGGTTGACCAGTGTGATGAGCTGCCTTGTCACGTCCCCGTGCTGGCCCCAGCCGACCACCTCGTTGTGGCAGACCTCCGGGTAGGCGGCCCAGAAGGCCGGGGACTTCGCGTTCTCGTTGACCTGGGTCTTCCACCTCATGGCCGCCGCCGCGCCGAGGGCCCGGGAGCTGTGGATCAGCGGGATGGTGCGCCCGATCCGTCTGGCCAGGCCGGCCGCCGGGCTGGACGGCCCGAGAAGCTGCTCCCGGCGCAGCCGGAGCTGGGCCACGGCCAGCTCGACCCAGCGCGACGCGCCCGGGTAGAGGCCGATGTCCTCCAGCATGACCAGCAGCGGCGTGGCCATGGCGCCGATCGCGGCTCGCGGCTGGGGGATGTCGGTGGGGACGGGCACGAGGGGCACGTCGGCCCGGCGGGCCAGCTCGGCCAGCTGGCCGCCTCCGGTCACGACGACCAGCTTGGCCTGGGCCCCCAGCGCCTCGCCGGCCGCCTCGACGGTCTCCTCGGTGTCGCCCGAGAACGACACGGCGAAGACCAGGGAGCCCGGGCCGACGAAGGCCGGCGTCGTGTAGGACTTGACGACGGTGAGGGGCACCGGCAGGTAGGGCCCCGCCACCCCGAGGAGGACGTCGCCCGCGATGCCGCTGCCACCCATGCCGAGGACCACCACGTTCTCGACGGTCTCCCGGTCGGGCAGGCCGGCCACCCCCGAGGCCCGCTCGGCCGCCTCCGCCACCTGGTCCGGCAGGCCTGCTGCGGCCTCCAGCATCCCGGTGCTGTCCAGCGCCCCGAGGGGGG
>JBOGGR010000117.1:0-3443 GCA_050744025.1 Acidimicrobiales bacterium | reverse complement strand
CCCGCCCCCGGGCGTTGGACGCCAGACCGGGGTGGTCGGTGGCCAGGCGCTGGAGGTCGGCCAGGAGGCCAGCACCGAGCTCGGCCGCCCTCGGGATCAGCCCCTCCGACTCGATGACCTCGAGCAGACGGGTGGACCGCACCATGTCGGCCAGGTTGCCGCCCCAGGTGGAGTTGATCCTGGAGCTGACGGCGAAGACGTTGTCGGGGACCTCGTCGACCCGCCGGCCGGCCATGATGCCCCCTACCTGGACCTTCTTGGCGAAGGCGACCACGTCGGGCTCGAGGCCCAGCTGCTGGTAGGCCCACGGGGTGCCGGTCAGGCCCACCCCGGTCTGCACCTCGTCCAGCACGAAGAGGGCGTCGTGGTCACGGCACAGGCCCTGCATGGCCTGGAGGAACTCGGCGCGGAGGTGGTTGTCGCCGCCCTCGGCCTGGATGGGCTCGGCGATGAAGCAGGCGATGTCGTGAGGGTGGGCGGCGAAGGCAGCCCTTGCCTGGTCCAGCGCACGGCGCTCGGCGGCCACCACCTCCTCCAGATGGTCGGCCAGGGGGAAGACGAGAGCGGGTGCGTCGATGCGGGGCCAGTCGAGCTTCGGGTAGCGGGCCACCTTCACCGGGTCGGTGTTGGTGAGCGACATCGTGTAGCCGCTCCGGCCGTGGAAGGCCTTCGTGAGGTGCAGGACCCTCGTCCCGAGCTCGGGCGAGCGGCCGTTGGCGGCGTTGTGCCGGCTCTTCCAGTCGAAGGCGCACTTGAGGGCGTTCTCGACGGCCAGGGCCCCGCCCTCGACGAAGAAGAGGTGGGGCAGCCCGGGATCGCCGAGCACGCGGGAGAACGTGCGGACGAACTCGGCCAGGTCCGTGGTGTAGGTGTCGGGGTTCGCCGGCTTGTTGACGGCCACCCGGCCCAGGTGCTCCACCAGCTCGGGGTCGTCGGCCAGGCCCGGCGGGTTCATTCCGAGGGGAGAGGAGGCGAAGAACGTGTAGACGTCCAGGTACTCCTCCCCGGTGCGGGCGTCCACCAGCCACGACCCGTGGCTCGCCTCCTGGTCCAGGACCAGGCGGAAGCCGTCCACCAGCATGTGGCGGCCCAGCTCGGCGTGGACCTCCTCGGGGGTGACGGGCGGTCGGGCGGTCCGAGACGTCGTCGTCGTGCGAGCCATGGCCCCATCGTGCCCCATGTCCGGCCCGCTGCCCCAACCCGGCCCCGGCCCCGCTCCCCCAACCCGGCCCCGGCCCGCTGCCGCGACACGGCCCCGGCCCGCTGCCGCCACACGGCCGGGTGCTCCGCCCCCGCCCCGACCGGGCAGACTGTGGAGCCATGACCCTGGACCTGTCCCCGGACGAGCTGCTCACCACCACCCGGGCCGTGCGCAAGCGCCTCGACCTCACCCGCGAGGTGCCCCGCCCGCTCGTGGAGGAGTGCGTGGCCGTCGCCCTCCAGGCCCCGACGGGATCGAACCGCCAGGGGTGGCACTTCGTCCTCGTCGACGACCCTCCCACAAGGGCGGGACTGGCCGAGCTGTACGGGGCCGGCTTCGACGCGTACGCGACCCAGCCGGGCCCCGAGTACCCCGAGGACGACCCTCGGCGGGCGCGGGGCGCCGGGGTCCGGAGCTCTGCCGCCTACCTGCGCCAGCACCTCCACGAGGTCCCGGTCCTCCTCGTCCCGTGCGCCGAGGGGAGGATGCCGGCCGAGGGGGTGCCGGTGGCCCGCCAGGCCACCTACTGGGGCTCGCTCCTGCCGGCAGTGTGGAGCTTCATGCTGGCCGCCCGGGCCCGGGGGCTGGGCACGGCGTGGACGACCCTGCACCTTCCCCGTGAGCGCGAGGCGGCCGAGCTCCTCGGCATCCCCTACGACCGGGTGACCCAAGGGGGCCTCGTCCCCGTCGCCTACACGCTGGGCGGCGGCTTCGAGCCGGCCGAGCGGCTGCCCGCCGCATCGGTCACCCACTGGAACCGCTGGTGAGCCCGGCGGAGGTCGAGGTCGAGGTGGCCGGGCGCAGCATCCGGGTCACCAATCCCGACAAGGTGTTCTTCTCGGCCCGGGGGGAGACCAAGCTGGACCTGGCCCGCTACTACGTGAGCGTCGGGGAGGCCGCCCTCGTCGGCGTGGCCCGGCGGCCCACGGTGCTCAAGCGCTACCCGAACGGCGCGGAGGGCGATTTCTTCTACCAGAAGCGGGTCCCCACCGCCCGGCCCGACTGGGTCGAGACGGTCACGGTCACCTTCCCGAGCGGCCGGGCGGCCGAGGAGCTGTGCCCCACCGACGTGGCCCATCTGGTGTGGGCCGCCAACCTGGGCTGCCTGGACCTGAACCCCTGGCCGGTGCGCCGGGAGGACCCCGACCACCCTGACGAGCTCCGCGTCGACCTCGACCCGCAGCCGGTCGTGGCCTTCTCCTGCGTGCGAGCCGTCGCCCTGTGCTCCCGGAGCGTCCTCGTGGAGCACGGGCTCACCGGGTTCCCCAAGACCTCGGGCTCACGGGGCATCCACGTCAACGTCCGGATCGCCCCCCGCTGGGGGTTCACCGAGGTCCGGCGGGCGGCCCTTGCCCTGGCGCGGGAGGTGGAGCGCCGGATGCCGGACGTGGCGACCTCGGCCTGGTGGAAGCAGGACCGGGGCGACAAGGTCTTCATCGACTACAACCAGAACGCCAGAGACCGCACCGTCGCCTCCGCCTACTCGGTGCGGGCCAACCCCGAGGGCCGCGTCTCCTGCCCGCTCGAGTGGGACGAGGTCCCCGACGCCGAGCCCGGCGACCTCACGATCGCCACTGTCCCGGGCCGCCTGGCCGGCGTGGGCGACCCGGCGGCCACCATCGACGAGCACGCCGGCGAGCTCGACGGCCTTCTCGAGCTGGCTGCCCGCGACGAGACCGAGGGGCTGGGCGACGCCCCGTGGCCGCCCCACTTCCCCAAGGCCAAGGGCGAGCCCCGCCGGTCGCCCAAGCCTCGCGTGTGACCCAGACCGGGCAGCCGCACTGTCAGGCCGCGATCCCGGCCGGCCGCCGGACCTCCATCCGGAGGTGATAGCAGTTTTGGTCGTCCTGCGACGCGAACCGCTATCACCTCCCGCCGCTCTCCGGGTCAGTCCCCCCGTCGGGCCCTCCGGGTGACGGCGCCCGGTCGGGCCCTGCGTGACGGCGCCCTGTCAGGCCCCGAAGACGGCAGCCAGCACCTCGGGGACGGCCACCTCCATCTGGCCGTACCGGCAGCTCTCGGGCGTCCGGTCGGGCCGCCAACGGCGGAACGTGGTGGCGTGGCGGAACCGGTCCCCCTGCAGGTGGTCGTATGCCACCTCGCACACGAGCTCCGGGCGCAGTGGCTCCCAGGAGAGGTTCTTGCCGGCGTTCCAGCGGCTCGGGCCCCCTGGCCGGCGCTGAGCCGGCAGGGGCTCGCCGGCGCCCGGGGCGCTCCCCGGGCCCGGGGCGCTCCCCGGGCC
>JBOGGR010000116.1:0-2366 GCA_050744025.1 Acidimicrobiales bacterium | reverse complement strand
CCGGTACTCCCGGACAGCCACGCTGTGGGCCGACTTCGCCGACGCCTTCGTGGGCGCCGACGTCCTCCTCGTGACCGACGTGTACCCGGCGGGAGAGGCTCCCCGCCCGGGCGTCTCCGGCCAGCTGGTCGCTGACGCCGTTCGCCAGGCCCACCCGGATCGGGAGGTGGCATACGTCCCCACCCGTGACGGTCTCCTCGACCACCTGCGCGCCATCCTGCGCTCCGGCGACCTGTGCCTCACGCTCGGGGCCGGCGACCTGACCACCCTGCCCGACGACCTCCTCACGGGTGAGGGCCAGTGAGCGCCCCGGGAGGCCGGTCGGGGAGCGGAGCCGCCGAGGGAGGCAGGTCGGAGGCACGGGCTGGCCGGGAGGCCCTGGAGCGAGCTGGCGCGTTGCTGGGGCCTCGGGTGCAGCGGGACCGTCCCCTCGGCCCCCTCACCACCTACCGGGTGGGGGGCCCGGCGACCCTCTTCTTCGAGGTGGGGGGCGAGGCCGACCTCCTGGCCGCCCACCGGGCCGTGGCCGAGACGGCGGTGCCCGTCCTCGTCGTGGGCCGCGGCTCCAACCTCCTCGTGGCCGACGCCGGCTTCCCTGGCCTCGCCCTCGCCCTCGGCCCGGCCTACGACGGGGTCACGGTCCACGGGACGGCCGCCCGGGCCGGCGGGGCGACGTACCTCCCGGTGCTCGCTCGACGGACGGCAGCTGGGGGCATGGCCGGGTTGGAGTGGGCCGTGGGCGTCCCGGGGTCGGTGGGAGGGGGCGTGCGCATGAACGCCGGCGGCCACGGCTCGGACATCCGGGCTGCTCTCGTGCGGGCCGCCGTGTTCGACGTGGCCGACGGCACGACCCGTCAGGTCGGCCCGTCCGATCTGGCCCTCGCCTACCGCGAGTCGAGCGTGAGCTTCACCCAGGTGGTCCTGTGGGCCGAGCTGGCCGGCGAGGCCGGCGACCCGTCGGCATCCCGGGCTCGCATCGACGAGATCGTCCGGTGGCGGCGTCAGCACCAGCCCGGGGGGGCGAACGCCGGCTCGGTGTTCACGAACCCCGAGGGCGACGCGGCCGGTCGCCTCGTGGAGGCGGCCGGCCAGAGGGGACGGCGCCTCGGCAGCGCCCAGGTCTCCGAGAAGCACGCCAACTTCATCCAGGCAGACCCCGGCGGCTCGGCCGACGACGTCGTGGCCCTGATCGCCCTGCTCCAGGAGCGGGTGGCCGATCACAGCGGCGTGTGGCTAGAGCCCGAGCTCCGGCTGGTCGGCTTCCCCAGCATTCAACCTCACGTGAAGGATGAGGTGCTCCCATGACCGGCAGCTCGACCATCACTCGTCCGGCGCGGGGCGCCACCCGGCGCTCCCGGCCTCGGCACCGGCGCTCGTCCCGCCTGCCGACGGCTCTGTCCGGGTGGCACGCGGAACGGCCGCCCGAGCCGGGAGGGAGGAGCCCCCGGGCGGCCCTGGCACGACCTCCGATCGACCCCCGGATCCGCCAGCGCCGGATTGCCGTGCAGCGTTGGCAGGGCCGGCGCCGCCTCCACCTGCTGCTGGCCGGCCTCACGGTGGTGGGGGCGCTGGTGGCCTGCCTGGCCGTCCTGCACAGCCCCCTGCTCGGCGTCCACCATGTCCGCATCACGGGAGCCGGTCACGTCAGTCGGGCCGAGGTCATGGCCGCCGCCAAGGTGGGCCCGTCGACCCCGCTGGTCGACGTCGATCCGGCTCGGGTCGAGCAGTCCCTCGAGCGCCTGCCTTGGGTGGCGAGGGCCACCGTGGCAAGGGACTGGCCCACCACCCTCGTCGTCCACCTGACCGAGCGGGTGCCCGTGGCCCAGGCCGCGGCGGCGGGGGGCGGATGGGCCGAGCTCGACCGCACCGGGCACGTCCTGGCCCGGTCCCCCGCCATGTGGGCCGGCCTGGTGGCCGTCAGCGGGATCGTGCCGGTGGGATCACCCGGTGCCGTCGAGCCTGGCGCGGCCCCGGCCCTGGCCGTGGCGGCCGCCCTTCCCAGCTCGATCCGGCCCCACGTGGCCGAGGTGAAGGACCTGCCAGGCGGTCAGGTCGACCTCCTGCTCTCTCCCCGCGGCACCGTCGAGCTCGGCACTCCTACTGCCCTCGCGGCCAAGCTCAGGTCGGTGGCGACCATGATGAGCCAGGTCGACCTCACCGGCCTCCGGGTCATGGACGTGCGGGTGCCTGATGCCCCAACCTTGACCCGGGGATGACCGCACCATAGGGTATGAACAACCGGCAGAGGTTGACATGACCATCAACCTCGACTACATAGCGAGAGTCCGGGCTCATTCGCATGTCCCGCCCTCACATCGCCCATGATGGAGGAGCCCTCCGCAGGATCCGCCCACCGTGGGCCAGCC
>JBOGGR010000115.1:0-4604 GCA_050744025.1 Acidimicrobiales bacterium | reverse complement strand
CCGCTGGGCCGCGGCCGCCCTCGCCGCCGCCGCCCTCGCCGCCGCAGCCTCCTGGGCGGCCACGAGGTTGGCCAGGTGGCCCTTCAGCAGGCCGAGCGTGGCCTCCTCGGCCTGCTGGACGCCGATGGCAGCCTGGCGGTCGGCCTGGACCCTGGCCAGCGCGCTCCGGGCCAGCGCGGCCCGGCGGGCCAGGGTGGCCTCGGTCGCGGCCAGGGCGTGCTCGCTGGCCAGGTAGCGGTCGACGGCGTCACGCTCGGCGGCGGTGGCGGCGTCCGCGTACTGGCGGCGGATGGCCAGATCGCTCGCCTGGACGGTGAACAGGCTGTCGATCTGGGAGGCAGGGTTGTTGAGGACCCAGCCCTGGACAAGGATCCGTGCCAGGTGCCGGCGGTCGGTGGCCACCTGCTGGTTGGCCCGGTGGAGGGCCGCCTTCGCCGCCGCCACCTGCTGCTCGTCCTGCTGGGCCCGGATCCTGGCCTGGTCGAAGGCCTCGTCGAGGGCGCTGATCCGCTGGCCCTGACTCTCCAGCTGCTGCTCCACGGCGGTCACCTGGGCCTGGGTGGTGCCGATCGAGCCGCCGGACCCCCCGCCCCGGCCAGGGCCGGCGGCGCTGGCGGCCGGGGCGGTCACGAGGGCCAGGGCGAGCGCGACCGACAGGCCCGCTCCTCCCCACGCTCCCCACCACCGTCCAGATCGGGGAATCATCCTCACCGCCGCTTTCGGATGTCCACGGGCCGGGTCGGGCGAGGACGTGGTCCGCCCCGACTCGCCCCTCTCGGATTCGAGAACCCTAGCCACGTCCGGCGCCCAGCTCAAGCCTTTCGACACATTTCCGCCATCCGCCCGCAACACTGCGGCGCCCCCTTGACCACTCCGGGGCCGGACCCTACGCTCCGCCCCGGAGATGCCCATCAACCCGCAGGCCGTCGGCGCAACGTCGGACCCCGTCGAGTGGCGCTGGGGCTCCACCGACTGCCTGCTCTACGCCCTGGGTGTCGGGGCCGGCTGCGACGAGCTGGCCTTCACCACAGAGAACAGCAGCGGGGTTGGTCAGGCCGTCCTGCCCACCTTCGCCGTGCTCGCCGGCCAGCGGGGCCGGGTGCTCACCGGGATCGGCACCTTCGACCCGGCCATGCTCGTCCACGGCGAGCAGGCGGTGGAGCTGGCCGGCCCGCTGCCGGTCGATGGCTGCGTCAGGACGACCAGCGAGGTCGTCGGCATCTACGACAAGGGCTCGGGCGCCCTGGTCGTGATCGAGGCCAGGTCCGTGGATGCCGCCACGGGCAAGTGGTGCTTCACGAACCGCTCCTCGGTGTTCATCCGGGGAGAGGGAGGCTTCGGCGGGGACAGGGGCCCGGCTGCGCGGCGCGGCAGCCCGTCGGAACGCCCTCCCGACGAGGTCGTCACCTACGAGACGGCTCCTGACCAGGCCCTCCTGTACCGGCTCTCGGGGGACCGCAACCCGCTCCACTCCGATCCGGGGTTCGCGGCGCTGGCCGGCTTCGAGCGCCCGATCCTGCACGGCCTGTGCACCTACGGGTTCACCGGGCGGGCCCTGCTCCACGCCCTGTGCGACTCGGACCCCGCCCGGCTCCTCTCCATGGAGGGCCGGTTCTCGGCCCCCGTCTACCCGGGGGACCTGCTCACCGTGTCGATGTGGCGGGACGACGACGGGGCCGCGTTCGTCACCGAGACGCAGCGGGGCGAGGTCGTGATCGACGCCGGCCACTGCCGACTGGCGTGACCGAGGGAGACGCGGTCGGCCCGGACGAGCCGGGCGCCCGGGCAGGCCGGCCGGATGGGAGAGGTGTGCCCGGCGCCGTGGTGGCGGGCGGCGTGGTCGTCCGGGAGGCCGGGCCGGCGGACTACGGGGAGATCGGCGCCATCACCGTGTTCGCGTACCGGGCCCTGCCCGGGCCGCCCCTGGAAGATGGCTACGCCGCCCACCTGGCCGACGTGGCCTACCGGGCCGCCAACGCCGTGGTCATAGTGGCCGAGGATCGGGCCAGCGGCCGCCTCCTCGGGTCCCTGACGTACGTCCCGGATTCCGGCTCCGCGCTGGCCGAGGGGCTGGGACCCGACGAGGCCGGGATCCGGATGCTGGCCGTGGCCCCGGAGGCCCAGGGCCGCGGGGCCGGCGCCGCGCTGGTGCGAGCCGGCGTGGACCGGGCCCGATCGGACGGAAAGCGGTCCGTGACCCTCCACTCGACCGAGTGGATGACGACCGCCCATCGGCTGTACCAGAGGGCCGGGTTCCGCCGGGCGGAGGAGCGGGACTGGGAGGTGGAGCCGGGGTTCGTCCTGCTCGGTTTCGCCAAGGACCTGGGCGCAGGGAGCTAGTCTTGGTGCCGGGCGCGTGGTGGAACCGGCAGACACAGCGGACTTAAAATCCGCGGCCTTCGGGCATGAGGGTTCGAGCCCCTCCGCGCCCACCGATACGAGGCCCTGGAGGAGACGGCTGAGATCCTGTCAGACGCCGAGACGATGGCCGCGGTCGACGAGGGACGACGCGAGGTGGAGCGCGGGGAGACCGTGACGCTGGACGAGCTCCGCCGGGAACTGCAGTCGCGCCGTCGTAGGTGAGTCGAGTCGAGCTCGCCCGGCGAGCCTCGGCCGGGTCGTCGATGGCTGCGAAGGCGTGCGGTGTCATGGTGGCGAACTCGGCGGCCTCGCCGGTCTCGACGATGAGCTCACGTTCGCCGAGCGACAAACGTACTCGTTACCGATCCAGAGAGGCGGGCGGCTCCGAACAAATAGCGGACGATGTTTTGCCTCCGGGACCATTTTGCCTCCCTGGACCACGGAAGACTCTGAAGACTCAAGGAGTCTCGACCATGCGTGCACGAATCCCCGCGGTGATGCTCTGCTTCGGTCTAGCCGGCGGACTCCTGGCGGCCTGCGGGAGCACCACTACTACCACCACCACCACACCCGTCCCGGCGGCCTCGGCACCGGCCCCCTCTTCCGCCCCCTCGACGGCGCCGGAGTCATCCACTTCGGGCGCGAGCAGCGCCACCACCACGCCGGCACCCACCACCACGCCGGCACCCACCACCACCACGCCGGCACCCACCATCAAGGCGGTGATCACCATCACCAACTACAAGTTCCACCCGCAAACCCTCACGGTGAGCCCGGGGGCCACAGTGACGGTGCGGAACATGGACACGCCCACGCACACGGTCACCGCGGACGCGCCGCATGCCAAGCTGTTCAACACCGGTGACGTCGGCCCCGGCCAGACCAAGACCTTCAAGGCCCCTACCCAGCCGGGGAAGTACCCCTACCACTGCGAGGTACACCCCTTCATGCACGGCACCCTCGATGTCAGCTGACGCGCCCCCCGCCGCAGCCCGGGGGCGGCGCCGGCGCCTAGGGGCAACCTGGGCTCTCAGAGGCGCGGCGGCGGCGCTGGCGGGCACCATGGCCGGCATCCACTTCGACTTGTACGCCGCCCACGGCTACAGCCACATTCCCACCATCGGGCCCCTATTCTTGTTCAACGGCGCGGTAGGCGTGGTCCTGGGACTGGCGTTACTGGCCACCCCGGGCCGCCTGCTGGTCCTGCCCGCCTTGGCCACGGTGGTGTTACTTGCCGGCACCATCGGCGGCCTGGCCCTGAGCGTCAACGTGGGTTTGTTCGGCTTCACGGAGACCAGCCGCGCCCCCCTGTTCGACCCGGCTCTGGCGGTGGAAGCCGCCGGCATCGTGGTGAGCTTGGTCCTGGCGGCGGCTGCCCCGCTCGGCGCCAACCGTGGGGGCCTGACCCGCCGGCGCTGAGCGGGACTGGGGCGGGGGGGCGCGGGGGAGAGGCCGGGCCGGGGCCGGGCCGCCTGTCTGGTGCGTAGAAAATGGGAATTGTCACGATTTCTACGCAATCAGACGCGCCAGCGGGACACCTCATACTCCGCACCTGACGCGCCGCCGGGGACCGGAGAAGCCCTCAGGCACCGACGAGGCCCTCGGACGCGCCAACGACGCCGGCGGGTCCCCTCATGGGACTGGCTGCTGGTGTGTTGCTCCAGGTGGCACCCTGCTCGTTGTGAGCCACGATCTCGAGCCGATGCGTGCGTCGATCGACACGCTGGTCCACAGCCAGCTATTCGACCCAGACGCCTACCTTCGCGTCGACGACTTCGCCGCTGCGCTCGCCGGCTCATCGCTATGGGATATCGAGGTTCACGAGAAGCGACCCCGCCCGGCGGGGGCCGCCTCCTCTTCGCACCACATCGACGACGTCGTGCTGCGCGCCCGACGCCGGACACGCTGAGCGGTTCCCGCACCCGCTCCACCACCTCCCCCCGGAACGCCCGTCGCAGGAGGGCACTTGACCCTGGCTGCGTGTGGCGGAGCGCCTCGGCGTGGCGAGCCGCGTCTAACCCTCAGCCGAGGTCGATCACCGGGTCGGCGACGATTGACTCGCGGTTCGCTGTTGGAACCACGAACCACTTCTGCACACAATACGAACCGCGAGCGACCGCCGAAGGTGCTCGACCAGGGGTAGGCAACCGTTGGCACAATAGTGAGTGGTACCAAGCGTACGAGTGATCGAGTGATACGCTGCGGTGGTGAATCTGACGGAGTGGGCTCGGCGCCAGGGCGTT
>JBOGGR010000114.1:0-8489 GCA_050744025.1 Acidimicrobiales bacterium | reverse complement strand
AACTCGGCCAGCCCGCACCACCAACCCGGCTCCCGGCGCATCCGAGCAGGGGAGGTGGTGGTGTGCGACTTCGGCGGCGCGCTGGCCCTCGACGACGCCGAGCCGGGCTACTGCTCGGACATCACCCGCACGGTGGTGACCGGGCCGCCGAAGCCGGCCTTCGCCGAGCTGTACGCCGTGCTGGCCGCGGCCCAGGCCTCGGCGGTGGCCGGGGCGGCGGTCGGCCGACCCTGTGCCGAGGTGGACGCCCTGGCCCGGGACGACATCGCCGCCGCCGGCTACGGGGATGCCTTCGTGCACCGCACCGGCCACGGGATCGGGCTGGAGGAGCACGAGGACCCGTACCTGGTGGCCGGCAACGCCACGCCGCTGGCGGCGGGGCACGCCTTCTCGATCGAGCCCGGCATCTACCTGGCCGGGCGCTTCGGGGCGCGCATCGAGGACATCGTGGTAGCCACCGACGCCGGCCCCGAGCCCCTCAACCGGGCCGACCACGACCTGGCGGTGGTGGAGGCGTAGCGACCGGCTCGCAGGCCGGGCAAGGGTGCAATGGGGCACAGGCGCAACGAGGCGCCAGGAAGGCGGTAGCGGCCGGTGATCGACACCAGCGACGAGAGGGTCAAGGAGGATCTGCTCTCCCGGGCGGTCGGGGCTGCCGTCCCCGGCTCGCGGGCGGCGGCGGACCCGGCGGCGACCCAGGAGCTCCTGCGGCTCTACTACCTGCACGTCGCCTCGGGGGACATCGTCGGCCGCGACCCGGCCGACGTGCTGGGGGCCGCCGAGGCCCAGCGCAGCCTGGCTTCCGACCGCCCGAGAGGGACGACCAGGGTCCGCCTCTACACTCCCAGCCGGGAGGAGGACGGCTGGGAGTGCGGGCACAGCGTCGTCGAGATCGTCGTCGACGACATGCCGTTCCTGCTCGACTCCGTCACCGCCGAGCTGGGTCGTCACGGCTGCGCCGTGCACCTGGTGGTCCACCCCCTGCTCACGGTCCGCCGTGGGCCTGGCGGCGAGCTGGTGGACATCGTCGGCTGTCCCGGGAACGGGGAGCCGCTCTCGGGCGGCGATGGCGCTGTCGTCGAGTCCTGGATGCACGTCGAGATCGATCGCCAGGACGACGCTGTGGCCCTGGCGCGGGTGGGGGCCGACCTGGAGCGGGTGCTCGGCGACGTCCGCCGGGCCGTCCTGGACTGGCCGGCCATGCGTGCTGCCGTCCTCTCCGAGGCCGACCGGCTGACCGAGGACGAGCCGGAGGGGGTGGACCCGGACGAGGTGGCGGAGGCGGCGGCCCTCCTGCGCTGGCTGGCCGACGACCACTTCACGCTCCTGGGCCTTCGCGACGTCGACCTGGTGGAGGAGGCCGGGGGACCGGCCGCGCGGGTCGTCCCCGGCAGCGAGCTCGGGATCATGCGGCCGGACGGCTCGGGGCAGCGGCGCTTCGCCGAGCTTCCCGGACAGCTCCGGGGGAGGGCCGCCGAGCCGGCCGTCCTCGTCCTCACGAAGGCATCCGCCCGCTCGACGGTGCACAAGCCCGTGGCTCTCGACTACGTCGGGGTGAAGCGCTTCGACGGAGCCGGCCGCGTGACAGGAGAGCGGCGGCTCCTGGGGCTCTTCACCCACGCCGCGTACGGGGCCAGCGTGCAGCGCATCCCGGTGGTCCGCCGCCGGGTGCAGGAGGTCCTCGACCGGTCGGGGTACACGGCCGTCAGCCACTCCGGCAAGGACCTGCTGGAGATCCTGGAGACCTATCCGCGCGAGGAGCTGTTCCAGACCGGCGCCGAGGACCTGCTGTCGATCGCGGTGGGTGTCCTGCGCCTGCAGGACCGCCGGCGGATCAGGCTGTTCCTGCGCCGGGACGACTACGCACGGTTCGTGTCCTGTCTGGTCTACCTGCCCCGCGATCGCTATACCACTCCCGTCCGGCTCCGCTTCCAGGAGATCCTCCGAGAGGAGCTCGGCGGAGCCACCGTGGACTACACCGCCCGGGTGACGGAGTCGCCCCTGGCCCTGCTCCACGTGATAGTGCGGGCGGCCCCCGGGGTGGCGCTCCGGGAGGTGGACCCCGACGAGGTCGGGCTTCGCCTGGCCGTGGCCGCCCGCTCGTGGACCGACGACCTGGCCGACGCGGTCGAGGCCCGGTGCGGGGAGAGCCGGGCACCCGCCCTGCTCGCCCGCTACGGCGACGCCTTCCCCGAGGCGTACAAGGAGGACTTCCCGGCCCGGACGGCCGTCGACGACCTGTGCCGCCTGGAGGCCCTCGCGAGCCCGGAGGACTTCGCCACGAACCTGTCGGACCCGCTCGACTCCGCTCCAGGGGACATGCGACTGAAGCTCTACCGTGTCGGCGAGCCGATCTCGCTCTCCCGGGTCCTCCCGATCCTCCAGAGGATGGGGGTCGAGGTCGTCGACGAGCGCCCGTACGGCATCGACCGGCGAGGCGCCGACCGGGCTTGGGTGTACGACTTCGGGCTGCGCTCCGAGGGCGTGTCACCGGCCCCCGCCGGCCCCGCCCCCGCCGGTGCCCCGGACCTGGGGCCCGAGGCCGTGCGGGCCCGGTTCGAGGAGGCGTTCGGCGCGGCCTGGGTGGGCGACGCCGAGAGCGACGGCTTCAACGCCCTGGTCCTCCGGGCCGGCCTGTCGTGGCGCCAGGCCATGGTCCTGCGCACCTATGCCAGATACCTCCGCCAGATCGGGCTGACGTTCAGCCAGGACTACGTCGAGCGGAGCCTGGTCGCCCACGCCGGGGTGGCCCGCCTCCTCGTCGAGTACTTCGAGTCACGCCTGGACCCCGCCCGGCGAGACGGCGAGGCGGCTCGCAGCGCCCGGATCGGCGAGGAGATCTCCGGGGCGCTCGACCAGGTTCCCAGCCTGGACCAGGACCGCATCCTGCGCAGCTACCGGGCGCTCATCGGGGCCACGCACCGGACCAACTACTTCCAGCGCCGGCCCGGCGGCGGGCCCAAGCCGTACCTGTCGGTGAAGCTCGACCCCCGGGCCGTCCCCGACCTGCCCGCCCCCCGCCCCCGGTTCGAGATCTTCGTGTGCTCCCCCCGCACCGAGGGTGTGCACCTGCGCTTCGGGGCGGTGGCCCGCGGCGGCATCCGGTGGTCGGACCGGCGCGAGGACTTCCGCACCGAGATCCTCGGCCTCGCCAAGGCCCAGATGGTGAAGAACGCCGTCATCGTGCCGGCTGGCGCCAAGGGCGGCTTCTACTGCAAGCAGCTGCCCGATCCCGCCGACCGCGACGCGTGGCTCGCCGAGGGCGTGGCCTGCTACCGCACGCTGATCTGCGGGCTGCTCGACGTGACGGACAACCTCGTCGACGGTGCTGTCGTCCCGCCCCCTGACGTGGTCCGCAGGGACGGCGACGACACCTACCTGGTGGTGGCCGCCGACAAGGGCACGGCGACGTTCTCCGACATCGCCAACGGCATCGCCAAGGACTACGGCTACTGGCTCGGCGACGCCTTCGCGTCCGGGGGGTCGGTGGGCTACGACCACAAGGAGATGGGCATCACCGCCCGGGGGGCCTGGGAGTCGGTGAAGAGCCACTTCCGGGCGCTGGACGTGGAGGTGGACAGCGAGCAGATCACCTGCGTGGGCATCGGGGACATGTCGGGCGACGTGTTCGTCAACGGCATGCTCCTGTCCCGCCACATCCGCCTGCTGGCGGCCTTCGACCACCGGGACATCTTCCTCGACCCGTCCCCGGACCCGGCGGCAAGCTTCGCCGAGCGCCAGCGGCTCTACCGCCTGCCCCGCAGCTCCTGGGCCGACTACGACCCGGCGCTCATCTCCGAGGGCGGGGGGGTGCATCCCCGGACTGCCAAGTCCGTGCCGGTGAGCGGAGAGGCCAGGGCGGCGCTGGGCATCGCGGGGGGGCCCGACGTGCTCACGCCGGCCGACCTCATCAGGGCGATCCTGCGGGCGCCGGTGGACCTGCTGTGGAACGGGGGAATCGGCACCTACGTCAAGTCCACCACCGAGACCCATGCCGACGTCGGGGACAAGTCGAACGATGCCCTGCGGGTGGACGCGACCGAGCTGCGCTGCAAGGTGGTCGGCGAGGGCGGCAACCTCGGCCTCACGCAACGGGCCCGGGTCCAGCTGGCGCTGGGGGGCGGCCGGGTCAACACCGACTTCATCGACAACTCGGCCGGGGTGGACACGTCCGACCACGAGGTCAACATCAAGGTCCTGCTCGACCGCGCCGTGGCCGACGGGAGCCTGGCCGAGGGACAGCGCAACGAGATGCTGGCCTCCATGACCGACGAGGTCGCAGCCCTCGTCCTGCGGGACAACCACGACCAGAACGTGGCCCTCTCCACAGCACTGGCCCAGGCGCCCGAGATGCTCGAGGTCCATGGACGCCACATGGCCAAGCTCGAGCGGGAGGGCCACCTCGACCGGGCCCTCGAAGCCCTGCCCGACTCGAAGGTGCTGGCCGAGCGGAGCAGCGCCGGCATCGGGCTGACCGGGCCCGAGCTGGCGGTCCTGCTGTCGCAGTCCAAGATCGCCCTCGAGGGGGAGATCCTCGACTCGGACCTGCCCGAGGACCCTTACCTCCGTGACGACCTGTACGGGTACTTCCCGGCCCCGCTGCGGGAGACCTACCGGGAGCGGATGGACAGCCACCCCCTCCGGCGGGAGATCGTCACGACCTGCGTCGTGAACGACATGGTCAACAACGGCGGGACCACGTTCGCGTTCCGCCTCAACGAGGAGACCGGCGCGACGGCCGCAGACATCGCCAGGGCCTACACGGTCGCGAGGGTGGTGTTCGGGATGGGCGGCTACTGGCAGGCCGTCGACGCGCTCTCCGACCGGGCGGGCATCGGGACCCAGAGCGCGATGCTCCTCGAGGGGCGCAGGCTGGTCGACCGCAGCACGCGGTGGCTCCTCCACCACCGGCGCTCGCCGCTCGAGATCGCGCCGGCCATAGAGCACCTCGGCCGGCGGGTCGCCGACCTCCTGCCGGTCGTTCCCGGGCTGTTGCAGGGCAACGACCGCCGCGGGTACGGCGATCGCCGGGAGCGCCTGACCTCGGCCGGGGTCCCGGCGGAGCTGGCAGGCCAGGCGGCGGTCATGGTGCCCGCGTACTCGACGCTCGACATCGTGGAGGTGGCCACCGCGCTCGGCCGCCGGGTGGCCGAGGTGGCCGAGGTCTACTTCGACCTGGCCGACCGGCTCGGGATCGCCCGCCTGCGAGAGCGCATCGTCGGGCTGCGCCGGGACGACAGGTGGCACTCGATGGCCCGCAACTCCCTCCGCGACGACCTCTACGCCGCTCACGCCACCCTGACCCGCCAGGTGCTGGAGGGCGGCCCGAGCGGCACCCGGCCTGAGCGCCTCTTCGAGTCGTGGATGCAGCGCAACGCCGGCGGCATCGCCCGGTCCCAGCAGACGTTGGGGGAGCTGGAGGAGCTGTCGACCTACGACATGGCCATCCTGTCGGTCGCCCTCCGGGTCCTGCGGACCCTCGTGGCGTCGAGCAGCCTCCCCGGCACCGGCTGAGCCCTCAGGTGCCGAGCATGTCCAGAGGATCGAAGCCCCTGACCTGGCCCACCTCGGCATCGTGACGGACTCTGCCGCGCCCCCAGAGGAGGAGGTGCGGGCTGGCAACGGGGTCGGGCACCCGGCGTAGGGCTCGGTGGAGGGCTTCGATCTCTGGAGTCCCGAGCGCTCGGCTCTGCCAGCGCGCTTCTCCGACGGCCACGGTGCGGTGGTCGAGGAGGCCTAGCACGTCCACCTGGCACTGGTCCCCGCTGGTCGCCCACCACTCGTCGACCAGGGTGCCGGCCGGCAGAGCGCCGTCCCTCACCAGCCGCACGGCGTGCTGCCGGGCGGCCTGCTCGAACACGAAGCCGAGCTGTCCCTGCCATTCCCCAGCAGTGTGACTGAGCACCTCGGCCCCCTGTCCGGCCTCCACCCGCTGGGCGTGGTTGGCCAGCACTCGGAACCAGAATCGCAGGTACGGGTCGGTCACTCGGTACTCGGGCCGTGCCTTCTGGGGCGCGCCCAGCGGGGTGACGGCACGGACGAGGCGGGCCTGCACGAGCGAGTCGAGTGAGCGGTCGACGCGTGCCCCTGCCTCGTTGGCGATCTCGCTGCGGCGCGCCCGTCCCTGACCTATGGCGATGAGCACCCGGCGGTGGCTCTCCGGGAGGCTGGCCAAGAAGAGATGGGCGTCCTCCAAGAGCACGCCACCAGGGGTTCCGGCGAGCTTCAGCAGGTTCTCAGCAGTGGGGCGGTCGAAGGCCCAGCTGTCGAGGTGCAGCGGGTAACCCCCGCAGGCCGCGTAGGCCTCGAACAGGGCCACGGGGTCCGGGTGGCCTGCGAACTCGCTGGCCTCCTTCGCCGTGAAGGGCTGGAGGCGCAGGGCGAGCGCGGGGCGCTGGTACAGCGCGCCGCGATAAGCCAGCGAGTCCTCGATGAGCCCTACGGCCGAGCCGGCGAGGGCGAGCCAGAGCCGCGGGCCCCTGGCGGTGCCGGCCAGGGCGTCCCATACCGCCTGGACGATGCTGGTGAAGCCCGGAGTAGAGGCCATCAGGTAGGTCGCCTCGTCCAACACCACGACCAGTGGCCGGGAGCGGGCAACGTACGCGCAGAAGCCGATGGCGTGCTCCCAGGAGGCGAAGGGGGGGCCCGGAGGGAGCTCGCCGGGACCGAGAGCGGCGTGAAGGGTGTCGGCGAACCGCCGCAGCTGGTCGGCCTCCCCGGCCTGGGTGGCCTCGAAGTAGACCGGCGTGGCGGCGTTCCCGACGCGGGCGAGCAGGTGCTGGAGGAGGAAGGTCTTCCCCACCCGCCGGGGGCCTGAGACCACGACCAGCTGCGGATGGCCGCCTTCGGCGGAGCCGACAGCCTGTTCCAGCCGGCTCAGGTCCTCCGACCGGCCTCGCAGGGGGAGTAATGCCATGGGAGCACGCTAGCTGGAGGTCCCGATGGTTGCATCTATGCCCACTGAGGAGTTAGTGCCCTCCCGACCTATATGGCCGTGCTCCATCGCGGCATCGGCCTGCAAATGCGCATGGGGGAGCTCGGCCGAGTCCTCCCGACCTATATGGTCGGGCTCCATTGGGGCGACGCTTTCGACCCACCTCGCAGCGCGAACTTCGAGGCCCTCCCGACCTATATGGTCGGGCTCCATTGCGGCGATATGTCCGTGTCCTTCGACTCGTCCTCGGTCGAGCATCCTCCCGACCTATATGGTCGGGCTCCATTGGGGGCGTGGACTTTGCCGCCTGGCCTGCCGGACGGTCCGGGGGGTCACGCTGCGGGTCGCCGGCGATAGCCATCGCGGCTACGTGCGGTCTGTCTCGGGCAGGGCCGTGTAAGCGGCCTCGGCTCAGGTCTTCCCGGGCAGCCAGCCGGCTCCCCTCACCTGGGACGACCGGGCCCGGCTGCCATGGCAAGCTTGACCGGTGCGCGACGCGGCCCTGCTCTCACGGGCCGACGCTGGGGGGGAGCCGGGCCCCGCTCCGGTCAGGGGAGGGGCGGCCGTGGGGCGGTGGCTGGCCCCGCTCGTGGTGGTGGTCCTGGTAGGGGCCACCCACATCTGGCTGGCCTCGCACATGCGGGCGCCAGTGGTGCAGGCCGACGAGTTCGGCTACCTGTACGGGGCCCACTTCCTGGCCCTGGGCGGCCCGCACCCGGCCACTGCCAACTACGCCGCCTCGCCCTACTACCCCGGCTACAGCCTGCTCCTCGTCCCCCTGTGGTGGCTCTCCCGCTCGACCGCGACCGTCTACCGCTGGGCCCTCCTCGAGAACGTCGTCCTGGCCGCCCTGACGGCGTGGCTGGCCTACCTGCTGGCCGGCCGGCTGGCGCCCCGCCTCGGGCCCTGGGTCCGGGCCCTGGTGGCGCTCGTCGTCGCCGCCTATCCCTCCTACCTCCTCTTCGCCAACATCGCAGAGTCCGAGAACCTGCTGGTCCCCGCCGTCCTCGGCATCTGCCTGCTGGCCCGGCGGGCCTTCGCCAGCCGGGAGCCGTGGACCTGGGCCGCCCTCGGGCTGGCCGGCGGGCTCCTCTACGCCGTGCATCCGTCTGCGCTGGCCGTCACCGTGGCGGTGGCGGCGGTCGGGGCCTGGGTGGCCCGGCCGTGGCGGGGGCACCTCCGCCTGCCTGGCGCGCTCGGCGCTGGCCTGGTGGTGGGCCTGGCCCTTGCCCGGGCCCTGATCGGCTACGTCACCGCCGGCGGGCCGACCGACACCGGAGGCTTCTTGTCTGCCCTGGGACGCGGCCTCGGCCCGGGAGGCCTGTCCCGGTTGGGGGTGGACGCAGCCGGCCAGCTCCTCTACCTGCTCGCCGCCAGCGCCGGCCTGGTCGTGCTCGGCTCTGCCATGGCGGCCAAGGCGACCTGGATGGTCGCCGCCAGGCGGGAGGGCCGGCTCGGGATCTCAGGCGGCCCCGGCGCCCCGCAGGGCGCAGGGACAAGGGCCACGGCCGCGGGAGGAGCCGCCGCCGGGCCGTGCGCCGGGGGAGGAGCCGCC
>JBOGGR010000113.1:0-6126 GCA_050744025.1 Acidimicrobiales bacterium | reverse complement strand
AAGTCGGGCAAGTAGCCCGAGCCCCGGGTCGTGCACGCGCAGGCCGGGGCTACGCTCGTGGGCGTGGTCGACGTGCTGGTGGGTGGGGCCTCACATCGGGCTCCCATGTCCTACGAGGAGTTCCTCTCCCTCGGCGAGACCAAGCACCACGAGTACTACGAGGGCCTCTGCGTGGTGAACCCACCTACCCGCCGTCACTCTCGTGCCGTCAAGCAGCTCGAGCGCATCCTCGACCCCGCGTGCCCGCACACTCATGAGGTCCTGATCGGCTGGGGTTGGGAGACCGCTCCGAGGGAGCAGTTCGAGCCCGACCTCATGGTCAGTGATCGCTCCTCGCCGGACAACGTCATCCTGCGCGCTCCCCCTCCGATGCTCGTCGTCGAAGTCTCGTCTCCTTCGACACGATCGGACGACTGGGGAGGGAAGCGCGCAGCGTATGCCCACGCCGGGGCCGGGTGGTACTGGATCGTCGACCTCGACCTCCCAGAGGTCGTCGTCCTGCGGAGCAGCGGGGACAGCTTCGTCGAGGCCGCTCGCCTCCGCCAGCGTGGCACCACCCCCGGGCCTCTGGTCGTGGAGCTCGACCCGAGCGCGCTCGCCCAGGTGTGAGGGAGCCAGGACCGGCGACGCCGGTGAGACGGCAGCCGGGCGCGGGGCCGGCGAGGCGCAAGGGGGCCCCAGCCCGGGCGCCGGGGGCGCCGGCATGCGGTCAGCCGAGGAGCGGCGCCACCTCCACCTTCGCGTCCGGGAAGGCGGCCGGCGCCACCCTGTCGCCGCCCCGGGCCAGCGTCACCGTGCGGTAGCCGTCAGGACGCGGCTCCCGGTGGACCTCCACGCGGCCGGCCACCATGTCGACCAGCCAGGCCTCGGGCACTCCTGCCTCGGCGTACAGCGGTAGCTTGACCTCCCGGTCGTAGCGAACCGTCGTGTCGGCCACCTCGACCAGCAGGAGCACGTCCCGCGGTCCGGGGTGGGCGTCCCAGTAGCCACTGGGGCGAGGCGCCAGCAGCATGAGGTCGGGCTGGGGCTCCGATCCCGGCAACCGCAGAGGGTCCTGGATAGCCAGGGCGGCCCGGTCGGCGCCCACCGCACCGGCCAGCGCCCTGCTGAGCCGGCGCAGGGACTCGGCGTGACGGCTCCCGATGGGGCTCATCTCGATCAGCTCCCCCCGGATCAGCTCGACGCGGTCGTCCTCGCCCAGGACGCCGGCCTCGGCCAGGCGGTGGTAGTCCTCGACGCTGAACCGATGGCGCTGCAACTCCACGGCCACACCGCCATCCTACGGAGCGCGGGACCGACTGCCCGACCGCAGCCACCTTCTGGAGGCCTCCTGGACGCTCAGTGGCCGTGGGAGGAAGAACGGTACTCTGATGGTGTGAGCACTGTAGGAAAGGTGACCGTCAGCCTGCCGGTCGAGCTGCTTGCCCGGATCGAGGGCCGGCGTCACGATCGTGAGGTCAGCCGCTCGGAGGTGGTCTCCGAGCTGCTGTGGCGGGGCTGGCGCCAGGCTGAGGCCGAGGATCGCGAGGAGCGCTACCGCACCGCGTACCGGGTGCAGCCCGAAACCGCCGAGGAGCGGGATTGGGCTGACCAGGCGGCCGCGGATCTGCTCGGCGAGAAGGACGCCGGCTGGGAAGCCGACGACGGCGGCCACCCCCAGGTCAGCCGAGCCACCCACCTGGCACTCGGTCTCCCGCTTCCGTGCGCAATCGCGTAGCCGACCTGAGCCCAGGGTGGCTGACACCAGGCCGGCCAGCTGAAAGTTGACTTCCTCGGTCAGGAATGGTGGGCTGGGGCAGGATAGGGTCGAACCATCGCTCCCGGAGCGTCCGGGGGCCGAGCCGAGGAGGTAGCGCCCCATGCCCGCCAACCCCGATGCCCTCGTGACCACCGAGTGGGTGGCCGAGCACCTGGACGACCCCGGCGTCAAGGTCGTCGAGGTCGACGAGGACGCGTCCGCCTACCACACCAGCCACATCCCGGGCGCCGTCGCCTTCGACTGGCGGGGGGACCTCCAGGACCCGCTTCGCCGGACCTTCGTCGACGGCCCGGGCTTCGAGAAGCTGATGGACTCCCGGGGGGTCACCAACGACACCCACGTCGTCCTCTACGGGGGCTCGAACAACTGGTTCGCCGCCTATGCCTACTGGTACTTCAGGATCTACGGGCACGCCAAGGTCAGCCTCATGGACGGGGGTCGCAAGCGCTGGGAGATGCAGCACCGGGACATGACAGGGGGCACCACGGCGGTCACGGCCACGTCCGGCTATCACGCGGGGCGGCCCGACGAGGAGATCAGGGCCAAGCGGGACCAGGTCCTCGGCCTGTACGCCGGGGCGCCGGGCGACAAGGCCCTGGTCGACGTGCGCTCGCCCGAGGAGTTCAGGGGGGAGAAGCTGGCTCCCGAGCACCTGCCCGGGGAGTCGGCCATGGTGCCGGGGCACATCCCGGGCGCGGTCAACGTCCCGTGGAGCAAGGCGGTCAATCCCGACACCGGGGCATTCCTCACCGACGACGAGCTGGCCACGCTCTACGCCGGGGTCGGCATCACCCCGGACAAGGACGTGGCCGCCTATTGCCGCATCGGCGAGCGCAGCGCCCACACCTGGTTCGTGCTGAAGGAGCTGCTCGGGTTCCGCTACGTGCGCAACTACGACGGGTCGTGGACGGAGTACGGCTCGCTCGTGGACGTCCCGGTAGAGAAGCCGTAGGCCAGCGGCCAGCGCTCGCTACGGCCTCGACCAGCACGGCTGAGGGGATTCGGATCAGGGCACCTCGCCGGCGGGCTCCGAACAGGGCCACGTGCAGCCGGCGGCTCGTCTCTCGCGAGGGTCGGGCGGCCAGGGCCAGGATCGCCCCGGTGTCCAGGACGACGACACCTGCCAATTCAGCCGGCTGGCCGACGTAGCCAGGCGCGGGCGCGCTGAGCCGCTTCCACCTGATCCATGAGGGCCTCGAACTCGGCCAGCAGGCCGGGGTCGGGCGGCCCGAACTCGGCCTCGAGGTTCTCGTCCAGCTCTGCCAGGTGCTGGTGCTCCAGCTCGTGGGCCACCGCCGTGGCGATCCACCCGCTGACCCCACCGCCGGCGGCCTGGATCCGCACCTGCTCAGCCAGGTCGTCGGGGAGAGTGATGGTCACCCGCTCGGTCGCCACGAACGGGAGCATATCGGGCTATGCACATCGCAGGGCGGCTCGCCGGCGGGAGGTCCGGGGCCCTGCTCTCGCCCCGCCACTAGGTTCCGGGGCGTGATCAGCTTCCACACCGCGGGGGAGTCCCACGGCAAGGGCCTGGTCACCATCGTCGAGGGGCTCCCGGCCGGCCTCCCCCTGCGGGTGGAGGAGGTCCAGGGGGAGCTGGCCCGCCGGCGCCTCGGCTACGGGCGGGGACCCCGCATGCGCTTCGAGGCCGACGAGGTGACGCTGCTCGCCGGCATCCGCCACGGCCGGACCCTGGGCTCCCCCGTGGCCATCGAGATCGCCAACACCGAGTGGCCGAAGTGGGTGGAGGAGATGTCCCCCCACCCCGGACAGCCGGCCAAGGTCCTCACGAAGCCCCGGCCCGGCCATGCCGACCTGGCCGGCATGCAGAAGTACGGCTTCACCGACGCCAGGGACGTGCTGGAGCGGGCGTCGGCCCGTGAGACCGCGGCCCGGGTGGCCGCAGGGACCTGCGCCAAGGCCCTGCTCGCCCGCCTCGGGGTGGCGGTGGTCTCCCACGTGGTCCGGCTCGGGTCGGCGGCCGTGCCCGGGGAGGGTGCCCCGGGGGCCGGGGACGAGCCCGGCGGCCGCGCCAGCCCGGGCCGCTCGCCCCGTCCCGGGCCGGCCGACCTGGCCCGGGTGGACGACTCGCCCGTGCGCTGCTTCGATCCCGGCACCGAGGCGGCCATGGTGGCCGAGGTCAAGGCCGCGGCCAAGGCCGGGGACTCCCTCGGGGGGGTGGCCGAGGTCCTGGCCTACGGGGTGCCTGTGGGCCTCGGCAGCCACGTCCAGTGGGACCGCAGGCTGGATGCCCTCCTGGCCCAGGCCCTCATGAGCATCCAGGCCGTGAAGGCCGTGTGGCTGGGGGAGGGGCTGGATGTCGCCGCCCGGCGGGGGTCGGAGGCCCACGACGCCATCGGCTGGGACCCGGGGGCGGGCGGGGCAGGAGGCTACGTGCGAGAGACGGCTCGGGCCGGCGGGATCGAGGGCGGGATCTCGACGGGGGGGCTGCTGGTGGCCTGCGCGGCCATGAAGCCCCTCTCCACACTGAACCGCCCCGTGCTCGAGACCGTCGACGTGGCCACCAAGGAGAAGACGGTGTCGTTCAAGGAGCGGACCGACGTCACGGCCGTGCCGGCCATGGGAGTGGTCGCCGAGACCATGGTGGCCCTGGTGCTGGCCGGGGAGGCGCTGCGCAAGTTCGGCGGGGACTCGCTGGACGAGGTGGTTCGCAACCACCGGGGCTACCTGGCCGCCCTCGGGGACGTCCCGCAAGCCCTGCCGGCCTCGCCCGCCCGGCCACGCCTGCCCCGCCCACCGCCCCACCGGCCCGCCAGGCGCCGACCTAGGTGATCACCGTCCCGGTCCGCCTGGGGGAGCGCTCCTACGACGTGGTGGTCGGCGCCGGCGCCCGCCACCGGCTGGCCGAGGTGCTGCCGGCGGGGGCCCGCCGGGCGGCTGTGGTGAGCCAGGAGGCGGTGGGGTGGGCGCCAGCTCTTGTGGACGGCCTCCGGGGGTGGGCGCGGGAGCCGAGCATCGACACCTGCCATTTCTACATAGGCGAGGGTGAGGACGCCAAGGCGCTGTCGACGGTGGAGGAGCTGTGCCGGGGATTCGCCCGTTTCGGGCTGACCCGGGCGGACGTGGTCGTGGCGGTGGGCGGCGGGGTGGTCACCGACGTGGCGGGCTTCGCCGCCGCCTGCTGGCACCGTGGGGTGGCCGTGGTGCACGTGGCGACCACGCTGCTGGCCCAGGTGGACGCCGCCATCGGCGGCAAGTGCGGGGTGAACCTCCCGGAGGGCAAGAACCTGGTCGGGGCGTTCTGGCAGCCGGCCGCCGTGCTGTGCGACACGGAGGTCCTCACGACCCTGCCGCCTGCCGAGCACCGGAGCGGCCTCGGGGAGATGGCCAAGTACGCCTTCCTCGGGGTCGAGGGGCTGGACGACGTCGCGCTGGCGCTCCCCGAGCGGGTGGCTCGTTGCGTGGCGCTGAAGGCGGCCGTGGTGGCGGCCGACGAGCGGGAAGGGGCGGGCGGCCGGCGGGCCCTCCTCAACTACGGCCACACCCTGGCCCACGCCCTGGAGGCTGCCGGGTGGGCCGGCGCCGTCGGCGTCGGCGGAGGAGCTGGTGCCGCCGGGGTCCCCGCACCCGCGGGCGCCGGGCCGCCGCCCCTGCGACATGGCGAGGCGGTGGCCGTCGGCTTGGTCTTCGCCGCCCGCCTGGCCCGGCGCCTCCACCGCATCGGCGACGACCGGGTCGGCGTCCACGAGCGCCTCGTCGACGGCTACGGCCTCCCTTCCCGCCTCCCGGAGGGCGCCGACCCCGAGCGGCTGGCCGCCCTCATGGGGAGGGACAAGAAGGCGAGGGACGGCCTCACCTTCGTCCTGGACGGCCCGGGCGGCCTGGAGGTCGTGGAGGGCGTCAGCCGCGCAGAGGTGTTGGGGGCCCTGGCGGAGGTGGCGGGCTGAGGCGGCGCCTACGGCTCCCGGCGACAGCCAGGGCGATCAGGGCGAGGGCGCCCGCCGCCGCCAGCGCCAGGGCCGAGCGCAGCCGGGGGGCCCGGTAGACCCAGTGGACCCGGGTCACCCCGGCCGGGACCTTGGCCTCCTGCAGCACCCCGCGGGTCGTGACCGGGACGGAGCGGGTGGTGCCGGCGGCGGCTGTCAGCTCCGCCGACCAGCCCGGTGCCCAGGCCACGCTGCGGACCACCTCGACCGGCGCGCGGGCCGACACGACCATGCTGGAGCTCCCCTGGGGGCCCGGGTCGGGGCGGCCGACGGTGGCCGACGCCCCGGGCACCGTCCAGACCGGGCCACGGGCGCGGGCGTCGCGCCGGAGCGTGAAGGCGCCCAGGTGCCCGGCGTCCACCCAGTGGGGGGGCGCCAGGGCGGCCCGCAGGGCGGCGTCGCCGGCCAGGGTCGCGGTGG
>JBOGGR010000112.1:0-2514 GCA_050744025.1 Acidimicrobiales bacterium | reverse complement strand
AGTCCGGGCTCAACCGATCTATCTCCGACGCGGGCTGGGGAGCCTTCGCTCGAGTCCTGCACGCCAAAGCGGAAGAGGCTGGACGTGTGGTGCTCGAAGTGGACCCCCGGCACAGCTCTGATCGCTGCGCTGCCTGCGGGCACAGCGCCAAGGACAACCGGCGGGCACATGGTCGCGGATCTTTCCCAGCAACGCGCCCAGGATGGTGTTCCCCAGGCCGCGCCGTTGGTGCTCAGGAAGCACCGCCATGTCGAGCACGTGGAAGTACCAGCCGCCGTCACCGAGGAGCCGTCCCATGCCCACCGCCGTCGCCGCCGGTTGGTGGATCACATGTAGTGCAGCCCAGCCGCCGTTGAGCGCCGCCCGAGCCTGGTCAGGTCGCCGGGAGACAGACCGGCGCGTATCCGCAAGTTCAGGTAGTCCTCCAGAGTTGGGGGACCTTCCACCAGTTCGTACCCAGTCGGAGGGCCAGCGACGTGACCGTCCATGATCACAGTATTCCAGGCCCCGGTGGGGTTCCCCTGTACCGTGCACACCGCAGTGGGATTCTCCTACAGAAGGCTCTCCGGCGCCGAGGAGGGCACCAGGGCGTGGTGGTAGAGCGAGACCTCGGCCATCGCGGCGGCCCGCGGTCAGCCCGAGCCGTCGCCGGCCCGGGCCGTCTCGCTGAGCTGGACGAAGGCCAGGCGGATCTGGGCCAGCCCGTCCAGGAGCTGGGGCTCGTGGCTGCCCAGGCGGCCGGCCATGCCCTCGACCAGGGCGGCCAGGGCGTCCACCGCCACGCGGGCCTGGTCCAGCCGGGGAGGGCGCTGGCCGAGGTGCAGGGCGGCCAGCTCGAACAGCCCGTAGGCGTGGTTGGCCACGACCGCCTCGGCCGGGGTCCGGGCCAGCTCCTCCTGGAGCTCCGCCATCTGGGTCTCCAGCTCGGCGTCGGTCGGCTCGGCGTCGCCGGCCCCGGCGCCGGGGGGCGGCTCCGCCTCGCCGGCCCGGGGCACCCGGTGCTCGCCTTCGGGGGTCCACAGGGAGCTCACGCCCTGCTAGCCTAGGGCGGACAATCGAGAAGGGAAGCGGGGCCTCCCCACGGACACCCCCACCCGGCCACCCTCGCGAGGCGTGCGTCGGGTATCCGGTCGCTCCAGCGGGCGGGCGTCGCTTTCCGGCGCCCGCCTCCTGTCTCTCGGGCGGGGGGCCCGTACCGACAGGAGTGATGCCGCATAGCCACCGCACCCGCCACCAACGAGCCGAGGATCAACGACCGGATCCGGGCCCGCGAGGTCCGCCTGGTCGATCCCGAGGGCAACCAGCTCGGGATCAGGCCCCTGCCGGAAGCGCTCGACGTGGCTCGCGAGATGGACCTCGACCTGGTCGAGGTGGCCCCGCAGGCCAACCCGCCGGTGTGCCGCATCATGGACTACGGCAAGTTCAAGTTCGATGCGGCTCAGAGGGCCAAGGAGTCGCGGCGGCGGACCACGAACGTCGCCATCAAGGAGATGAAGTACAGGCCGAAGATCGGGCCCGGCGACTTCGACACCAAGACCCGTCAAGTCTCACGGTTCCTGACAGAGGGCCACAAGGTCAAGATCACGATCATGTTCCGAGGCCGTGAGGTGTACCACCCGGAGCTGGGCAAGGTCATCCTCGACCGCATCGCCGACCAGATGGACGGCGCGGCCAAGGTGGAGGCGGCTCCCCGCCTGGACGGGCGCAACATGACCATGGTGCTGGCGCCCGACAAGCGGGCCCAGCAGTCGGCGGCGGCACGGGCCGACCACCAGGCACCGACCGACGGCCCGGAGCCGTCGAGCAACGGGACCGGGGGGCCCGCCACAGAGGAGAAGGCGCACGATGCCGAAGATGAAGACTGACAGGGGCGCAGCCAAGCGTTTCAAGATCACCGGGACCGGCCGTATCAGGCGCCGGCAGGCGTTCCGCTCCCACCTCCTGGAGAAGAAGCCGAGCAGCCGGACCCGGCGCCTCGGCCGGGAGGTCGACCTCTCCAAGGGCGACGCCCGCCAGGTCCGCCGCCTGCTCGGCATCTGACCGTCCCGCCTCTTCCCCCCTAGCAGCAAAGGAGAAGCCCTCATGGCCAGGGTCAAGCGCGCCGTCCACAGCAAGAAGCACCGCCGTGCGGTCCTGGAGAAGGCCCAGGGCTACTACGGCAACAAGAGCCGCAGCTACCGGGCGGCCAACGAGCAGGTCATGCACTCGCTGCAGGACGCCTACCGGGACCGGCGGGCCCGCACGGGCGACTTCCGCAAGCTCTGGATCCAGCGCATCAACGCCGCCGCCCGGGACAACGGGATGAGCTACAGCCGGTTCATCGCCGGGCTGCGGGAGGCCGAGGTCGAGGTGGACCGGAAGGTCCTCGCCGACCTGGCTGTGACCGACCCGGGCGCCTTCGCCGCGCTGGTGCGGGCGGCCGGCGGGGACGCCGGCGCGGCGGCCGGGCGGCCTCCCGCCGAGCCGGCAGCCGACACGGCCCCCGAGGACACGGCCCCCGAGGACACGGCCCCC
>JBOGGR010000111.1:0-2251 GCA_050744025.1 Acidimicrobiales bacterium | reverse complement strand
GTCCGCTACGCCGGCGAGCGGGTGATCCGCAAGGCCGGCAAGGCCGCGAAGTGAGAGCCCTCAAGTGAGAACAGAGCAGCGAGGATCATGAGCAAGCAGACAGCCCGCGCCCGCCGGCACCACCGGGTCCGAAAGAAGGTCACCGGCACCGCGGAGCGGCCCCGCCTGGCGGTGTTTCGTTCCAACCGCCACGTCAGCGCCCAGGTCATCGACGACCGGGCCGGCCGGACGCTCGCGTCCGCGTCCACCGTCGAGGCCGCCCTTCGGCAGATCGGCCCCGGCGCCGACAAGGCGGCCGCCGCCGCTGTCGGGAGGCTCGTCGCCGAGCGGGCCCAGGCGGCCGGTATCAGCAGGGTGGTGTTCGACCGTGGAGGGTTCTTGTACCACGGGCGGGTGGCCGCCGTCGCCGACGCGGCCCGCGAGGCCGGACTGGAGCTTTGAGCAGATGGCAGACCAGCAGTACGAAGACCGGACCATCAAGGTCAACCGGGTGGCGAAGGTCGTCAAGGGCGGCCGGCGCTTCTCCTTCGCCGCCCTCATGGTCATCGGGGACGGCCGGGGTACCGTCGGCCTCGGGTACGGCAAGGCCAAGGAGGCCGGCCTGGCTGTGCAGAAGGGCATCGAGGAGGCCCGGAAGAACCTCTTCACCGTCCCGCTGGCGGGCTCGACGATCACCCATCCCGTCCTCGGCGAGGCCGGCGCCGGGCGGGTGCTGCTGAAGCCGGCGGCCCCCGGTACCGGCGTGATCGCCGGCGGGGCCGCCCGGGCGATCCTCGAGATGGCCGGGATCCACGACATCCTCGCCAAGTCCCTCGGGTCCTCCAACAGCATCAACGTGGCGCAGGCGACCGTGGCAGGCCTCAGGTCCTTGAAGCGCCCCGACGAGATCGCCCGGCTGCGGGGCAAGTCACCCGAGGAAGTCACCCCTGCCGGCGTGTGGCGGGCCTACCACGAGACCCAGCGCGGCGAGCACGTGCCCCACGAGGTGACGTGATGGTCAAGGTCACCCAGGTGAAGTCAACCATAGCCACCAAGCCGAAGCACCGAGGCACGCTGCGCGCGCTCGGCCTGCACGGCATCGGCACCAGCAACACCCTGCCCGACCGACCCGAGGTCCGGGGGATGATCGCCCGCGTCCCGCACCTGGTCCGGGTCGAGGAGCACATCGAGGAGGCGACATGAAGGTCCACGATCTCCAGCCGGCGCCCGGTTCGACGCGGGCGCGCCGGCGAGTGGGCCGCGGCACCGCCGGCAAGGGCGGCAAGACCGCGGGCCGCGGCACCAAGGGCCAGGGCGCCCGGGACAACATCAAGCCGGGCTTCGAGGGCGGCCAGTTGCCGCTCACCCAGCGAGTCCCCAAGCTGAAGGGCTTCAAGAACCCCTTCCGCGTCGAGTACAACGTCATCAACCTGGACACCCTGGAGGCCTTCGAGGGCGACACCGTCAGCCCCGAAACGCTGAGGGCTGCCGGCCTGGTGCACAAGCACGGGCTGGTCAAGGTGCTCGGCCGCGGCGCGCTGAACCGCAAGCTGCACGTGTCCGCCCACGCCTTCTCCCGCACTGCGGCGTCGGCGATCGAGGCCGCCGGCGGCCGGGTAGAGGTGCTGGCGCCCCCGTTCGGCCACGGCCGCCCCCCCGCCCGGGGCAACGCCCTGACCAACCGGTAGCGCCCGCTGGAGAGCGGAGCACCGGTGCGGTCCAGCTTCTACCGGACGCCAGGCATGACTGGGCCAAGCCCCAGGTTGGCAGCTAGCCTACGGCGGAGCCCGGACGGCCCGGAAGGCCCGGCCCGGCAGCGAGCAGGCCCCAGCGAGCCGTCAGAAGGACAGCAGTAGATGCGGAGCACCCTCACCAACCTGGCGAATATGTTCCGGGTCCCCGACCTGCGCAAGAAGGTCCTGTTCACGCTGTTCGTCATCGGGATATACCAGGTGGGGTCGTTTATCCCGGTCCCGGGCATCGACTTCAACGCGGTCCAGTCCCTGGTGGCGTCGTCGCACCAGGCGGGGGTGATCAGCTTCCTCAACCTGTTCTCCGGTGGAGCTTTGACCCGCTTCGCGGTGTTCGGGCTGGGGATCATGCCCTACATCACCAGTTCGATCATCATCCAGCTGCTGATGGTCGTGATCCCCAAGTTCGAGCAATGGCGCGACGAAGGGCCGACCGGCCAGAAGAAGCTGACCCAGGTAACCCGCTACCTGACCATCGCCCTGGCGATCATGCAGTCCACCGGGCTCGCCTACGTGTTCCA
>JBOGGR010000110.1:0-3238 GCA_050744025.1 Acidimicrobiales bacterium | reverse complement strand
CCCCGCTCCCGGCCGCCCCGGCTGGGCCCGGCGCCGGGGCCGCCTGGGCCGGCGGGACGTCGATGGCGGGGTCGGTGAGGGCGGAGCCGCCCCAGGCGGCGGTGTCCAGGCGCACGACCAGCTGCTCGGCCCCGAAGTGCCCGGCGACCGCCGCCGCCCTCCCCAGCTCGACGCGGTGGCGCTGGCCGTAGTCGAACGTGAGCGCCATCAGCGGCCGGCCGCCGGCGCCCTGCGCCGCGGCCAGGGCGAGGCAGACAGTCGAGTCGAGGCCGCCCGACAGGACCACGACGTCGCCGACCGGCGGCCTCCCTGCGGCTGGCAGACAGGCGACCCCGACGGCATCGCCTGAAGGGACCACGACGTCGCCGACCGGCGGCCTGCCTCCGGCCCCGCCCGGGGTCATGCCAGCAGCTCGACCATGGAGTCCGGGGTCTCCCACAGGCGGAGGCCGACGACCCCGAGCCCCGCCTTCTCGAGCACCAGCCACGCTTCGGCCGCCACCAGCTCGGCCGTCGGGTTGTCGAGGAGGTCGTTGAGGCAGCGGTGGTCCCACCGTTGCACCACCTCCCGGTCGACCACGGCGGCGAGGTCGGCGAAGTCGAGGACGACGCCGTTCCGGTCGACGGGCCCCTCCACCGTCACCTCCAGGCGGTAGTGGTGGCCGTGCAGCCGGCGGCACTTGCCAGGGTGCCAGGGGAGGTGGTGGGCGGCCTCGAAGGAGAACGAGCGGGTGACACGGGTGCGCACGGCCCGTTCAGCCTATTCCCCGCGAGCCGGCGGTCTACGTCTACGGTGCGGCCGGGCCGTACGGCTCGCCGGCCTCCTCGTAGCACGCGGCGTGGTAGTGCTCGACCCGGTCCCAGGTCCCGTCTGCGTAGACGTTGGCGATGACCTGGCGGCCCTGGGCCCGAGCCACGAACTTGACCGGCAGGCCGCAGTGGGCGCACTCGGCGGTGTTGCCCGGCTCGATCAGGCGCATCACGGCCCGGCTGAGGCTCATCGCCGTAGAGCATGCCCGAAACCGGGGTGCTGCGAGCTGATGGGCGGCTCCGGCGGGGCCGGGCCGGGGAGGAGCGGGGGAGCGGCCCGGGCGCGGCCTCGACTCGAGTCGGGCGCCGGGGTCACCGCCGGACGAGCGGCTTGTAGCGGATCCGGTGGGGCGAGTCGGCCTCGGCTCCGAGGCGGCGCCGGCGGTCCGCCTCGTAGTCGCTGAAGTTGCCCTCGTACCAGCGCACCTCGGAGTCGCCCTCGAAGGCGAGCACGTGGGTGGCGACCCTGTCGAGGAACCAGCGGTCGTGGCTGATGACAACGGCACAGCCGGCGAAGGCGAGCAAGCCCTCCTCCAGGGCCCGGAGGGTGTCCACGTCCAGGTCGTTGGTGGGCTCGTCCAGGAGCAGGAGGTTCGCCCCCGAGCGCAGCACCTTGGCCAGCTGGACGCGGTTGCGCTCCCCGCCGGAGCAGTCCCCGAGGGGCTTCTGCTGGTCCGAGCCCTTGAAGTCGAAGCTGGCGACGTAGGCCCGGCCGTGGACCTCGCGGCCTCCCACGACGAGGCGGTCGACGCCGCCGGTGATCTCCTCGTAGACGGTGTGGGCCGGGTCCAGGCCGGCCCGGGACTGGTCGACGTAGCCCAGCGCAACGGTGGGGCCGACCCGCAGGGCGCCGGCGTCGGGCTCCTCCTCGCCGGCGATCATGCGGAACAGGGTCGTCTTGCCGGCGCCGTTCGCCCCGATCACGCCCACGATGCCCCCAGGGGGGAGCGAGAAGGACAGCCCGTCGACGAGGAGCCGGTCGGCGAAGCCCTTGACCAGGTCCTCGGCCTCCACCACGACGTCGCCGAGCCTGGGGCCGGCCGGGATGGCGATCTCCAGGCGGTCGCGACGGTCGGCGCCGGCGCCCGCCTCGGCCTCGGCCACCAGGGCCTCGTAGGCGTTGAGCCGGGCCCTGCCCTTGGCCTGGCGGGCCCGCGGGGACATGCGGACCCACTCGAGCTCCCGGGCCAGGGTGCGGGACCGGGCGGAGTCGGCCTTGTCCTCGGAGGCCATACGGGCCTGCTTCTGCTCCAGCCATGACGAGTAGTTGCCTTCCCAGGGGATCCCGGCGCCGCGGTCGAGCTCCAGGATCCACCCGGCCACGTTGTCGAGGAAGTACCGGTCGTGGGTCACGGCCACGACGGTGCCCGGGTACTCGGTGAGGAAGCGCTCCAGCCAGGCCACCGACTCGGCGTCGAGGTGATTGGTGGGCTCGTCCAGCAGCAGCAGGTCGGGACGGGAGAGGAGGAGGCGGCACAGGGCGACCCGCCGGCGCTCCCCTCCCGACAGCGTGGCCACCCGGGCCTCGGGCGGCGGCAGGCGGAGGGCGTCCATGGCCACCTCGAGCGTCCGCTCGAGATCCCAGGCCCCGGCCGCCTCGATCCTGTCCTGGAGCTCGCCGTACAGGAGGAGGAGCCTGTCCATCTCCTCGGGGCCGGCCGTGCCGAGCTCGCCGCCGATCTCCTCGAAGCGGGCCAGGAGGGCTGCCGTTCCGGCCACCCCCTCCGAGACGGTGGAGAGGACGTCCCTGGCGTCGTCGAGGGAGGGCTCCTGGGCCAGGTGGCCGACGGTGAACCCGGGGGTGAGCCGGGCCTGGCCGGTGTAGCCGTCGTCCTCGCCGGCCATGATCCGCAATAGGGACGACTTCCCGGAGCCGTTGGCGCCTATGACCCCGATCTTGGCGCCGGGGTAGAAGGACAGGCTGATGCCGGACAGGACCTGGCGGTCCGGCGGGTGGACCCGCGAGAGGCGCTGCATGGTGTAGATGAACTGGGCGGGCATTCGCCCCGACGGTAGTGGCCGTCGACCGGGGTCGCCCCGGCGCCGACGCTGGCGCCGGAGGTGATAGCAGTTTTGGTCGTCCTGCGACGCGAACTGCTATCACCTCGACCGGGGTCGCCCCGGGTCGCCCCGGAGCCCCGCGGCCCCGTGTCGCCGGCCGCCCCGCTGGCTCCGTGGAGGCCCCCCGGTAGGATCGGGGCCGATGTCACCCCGGTCTCCCGCAGAGGCACACCTGGGGGCCTTCGGTCCCAACGCCTGGCTGGTGGACGACATGTTCGAGCAGTACCGGCGGGACCCGGGGTCGGTGAGCGAGAGCTGGCAGGAGTTCTTCGCCGACTACCGCCCGGCCGGCGGCTCGGCCAGGGCGCCCATAGTGGTCGGCGGGGGCGCCGGGGGGTCCGGAGGTGGCGCCGGCGCCGGCCCGGCGC
>JBOGGR010000109.1:0-3634 GCA_050744025.1 Acidimicrobiales bacterium | reverse complement strand
AGAGAGAGGCCCTGGCTGCCATTCGCGACGGTCGGGTGGACGAGGCCGCCGCCGCCTACGTGGACCACGGCCGGGTGGTGGTGATAGACGACCCGGCCGGGCTGGCCCAGGCCACCGTCGATGGCTGGTGGGCGTCGGTGGGAAGCGGCGCCGATGCCGCCATGTACGCCTACCGCCGCCACCAGGTGGCCGCGCTCAACGCCTCGGGCCGGGTCAAGATGGCCGAGGCCAGGCGTCTCAGCGGTCCGGAGCTGATTTTTGCCCCCTGGCCGGGCGGCGACCTGGTGGAGCGGCGCTATCAGGCCGGCGATGAGCTGGTGCTCCTGAGAAACCGCCGCCGACTTGGCGAGGACCCCTCGGGCAGGGGGGTGCGCAACGGGACCCGGGCCACGGTCGTCTCGGTCGACCCCGATGCCGGGTCGGCCACCGTGGGAACCACCGACGGCCGTGTCCTGCGCCTCCCGCGGGCCTACCTGGAGCGCCACAGCGACTACGGATACGCCCTCACCGTGCACAAGGCCCAGGGCAAGACCCTGGGCCAGGCCGCCCGCCTTGGCGCCGAGGACCCCCGTCTTCGAGGTGAGGCCCACGTCTATGCGGCCGATGACCTGTCGGCCGAGGCCGCCTTGGTGGGGGCCAGCCGGGCCGCCGACTCGAGCACCTTGTACCTGCTCTCTGCCCCCGAGCCCGCCCCTGAGGACCACGGCGAGCCTGAGCAGAGGGAGCCCGAGGTGGCCCTGGCCTCGGGCTGGTCACGGCGGGAGGCCAAGGTCATGGCGATGGACGAGCTGGAGCGGCTGCGCCGAGTCGAGGCCCTGGCTGTCGAGGAGCCGAGAGAGGCGCTGGTCGCCCAGCGCCAGGTCCTGGCGGCCGTGGCCCAAGGTGCTGGACCCGGGCCGGGGCCCGCCGAGCACCGGGTGGCCTCGGCGCTGGCCGTCCTGCCCGAGGTGGTCGAGGCCGAGGTGGCGGTCAAGGCCAGCCTCGAGGCCGAGGCCGAGGCCGGGCGTCAGGCGAGGGTTGCCGCCCTGGCCGAGGCAGGCCGGTCTCGCTCGGAGCTGGAGGACGAGGCGACGCTGGCGGCCATGGAGGCCGAGGGGGCCGAGCGTCGCCAGGCCCGCGTCGGCGATGCCCGGGCCGCGTGGGGCACAGATGTCGTTGCCGCTCGCTCCGAGCTGGGCCTTCTCGACGAAGCCCTGTCCACTCAGCGCCGTCGTCGCCTTGATGCCCTGGCCGCCGAGCCGCCGGCCTACGTGGTCGACCTGCTCGGCACCAGACCGACCGAGACCGCGGCCGCGCTTCGCTGGCGCCAGGGGATGGGCCTGATCGAGGACGTGCGCCGGGCCGGTGGGGTAAGGAGGGAGGGAGTTGGGGGCCGCTGGGAGGTCGCCCTCGGCCCCATACCCACCGAGCGGGTGGCTCGGGCCCGCTACGGGCGGGCGGTAGCGGCCCTGGAGGGGGTGAGGGCCGATCTTGGCCTCGGAGAGGGTGACCGACGGCCCCAGCAACCCGATGCAGAAGGCGCTCATCATCGGGATCGCCGGGACCGACGCCGACGGCTTCGAGCTGAAGACGACCGGGCCCGGCGAGGCCGACGGGACCGAGGCTGGGGCCTGGAGCGGTAGGAGCGAGGTGGGGGAGTGACTTGCCGTTGACACGGCCGTTTGTCATGCCCCTTCGTCCCGTTCCCCAGCCCGTCAGTCCTCGAGCTCGTCCTCGTCCCAATCGTCATCGACCGGGAGGCAGGCGACGGGCAGGTCGATGACGGCTCGAAGGAGGTGGCGGTACTCACCTCCCTCGGCCAGGTACTCGCCGAGCGTCTCATGGAGAGGGAAGCTGCCCATGATGGTGTCGCAGTGACGGCATCCGTTGGAGACGTAGCCCTCGGGGCGGACCGAGCTGCGGCGGTGGCGAAGCCGGCCGATGCCATGGGCGGCCAGGAGCTCGGGGCTGAGCAGGAGAGCCAGGGCTTCGGCTACGTCGTGGAAGGCGACGAAGCCGTCCGGGTCGAAGGTGAGGTCGGGATCGACGAGCAGGCCGACCACGCAGGTGGTGTCACCGGCGCAGCGGTAGCAGGCCTCAGGGAGCAGGAGAAGGCCAGCCGGGGTCGTGGGCCCATCGGGCAGGACGGGGGGCGGCGCCGGCAGCCAGGCCTCGAACGGGCCAGGGTCGATGCCGGCTGGGACGTACCAGCAGCGGGCGTTGGGGTCCCAACGAGCACCGAGGGCCTTGGCCTGGTTGTTCTCGGCGAAGGGAACGTCCAAGACGATGGCGCAAGCAGCGGTCATGGTGGGTCCTTTCCCGGGCCTTGGCCGCTCTGGGGGCGGATCATCGGCCCGTAGAGGGGTGGAAACCGAGGGAGGCCACCGGCTGGCCCACCGAGCCGAATCCCATTGTCCCTCAGCTGGCCATCCTGGTGGTGGACCGGTGGTGGACCGGTCTCGCCGTGACCTCGTGGTGCCGTGGCGCGGTGACCTGGATGGCATCCACTGGCCCGATGCCGCGGGCCGGTCGCGCCACACTACGCCGGAGGTCACCAGGACGCAGGCTGGAAGAGACCGCCGAGCCCCATCAACGGGTCAAGTGAGGGCTGGTCCCGGCACCCCCCGGGTGGTGTGGCCCCGTACTGTCAGTGCCAGGGTTGTCCGGCGCCATACGGGCCCCGTTCTTGCAGCCGATGCACAGCCGAGCAGCAGGGAGGGCCTCCAGGCGCTCAACAGGTATGGGCTGTGCACAGGTCTCGCAGACCCCATAGGTGCCGATCGCCAGACGGGCCATGGCCGCCTCGATCTCCCCGAGCTCGACCAAGGACTGGCTGCGCAGGGTCCGATCGCGGTCGACCTCCACGCTCAACGCTGCTCCCTCTCCCGACTCCTCATCGAACTGGAGCTCAGACCGGTGAGCCTCGGTGGTGAGCTGGCCGAGCTCGGCGGTAAGTGCCTGGGCCCGATCCCTGGCAAGGCCCCGCTCCTTCTCCAGGAGTGCCCTCAGCTTGGCCAGCTGGGCCTTGCTGACCGGCTTGGTGGCCGCGCTCCGGCCACGGGCCTTGGCCGGACGAGGAAGGGTCATGGCGTCTCCTGCCGGGGGGCCAGGATGCTACCCCTCCTCGGCTGGGCGACCCGTCATTGGCCATCATGCCATGGTCACGAGTCAGCGCTCAGGTGGGACGGGTCAGGAGCCACACCGGGATCTCCAGCACCGACAGTCATCGGATTGCATCAGACTCCGCTCGTCACGGTTGCGGTCAAGGTTGCCGTCATTGCCGTCAAGCAGAAGCCCGGCTTGAGCCAGGCGTCAGAGGTGGTCCGTCATCGAGGCATCGGCGCGGCAGCCACCCCCGACGGGGGGTCCTGGCTGGTGGCCGCCGACCGCGGCATGTTCGGCTTCGGAGACGCCCAGTTCCAGGGCTCTGTAGCTGGCGTCGGGATCGCCGGCCAGGCCGTGGGCGGGGCCGCTCGTCCGGTCTGAGGCTCTGATCGGCCTCCGTCGGCTTTCAACGGGAGCAGCACCCCGCCGGCGGCGGCCAGCCTCCACGTCACCGCCCCGGGGTAGCGGCCGGCCCCTGGTCGGCGAGGCCGCCCCTCGGCCGGTCAGCACCGACTCGGGCGCTGGACAACAGTCAGTTGTCGCCCTGGCC
>JBOGGR010000108.1:0-6881 GCA_050744025.1 Acidimicrobiales bacterium | reverse complement strand
ACTCCAACGAGCACCTGATTCGGCGTCACTTGGAACTGGAGCTTCATTTCGAGGCTCACTTCGAAGAGGGCTGGCTGCGTCGGCATCATGACGGCGTCGGACGGAACTTGGACTCCGCGGTGTTGACCGAGCCGGGCAAGGCCAGCCGTAATGGCCGCGGTCGATTCGGCCAGGTTGTCGCGATCGATGCGCACCTGTTCGAGGTCATTGAGTAAGCCCATGGCCTCGGCGCCCAATGCCCGGTCGACTAGCGCTATGACTGGCTTGCCGCTCGCTACGGCGGCTCCCGCCTCCTGCTGGACGTACACCGAGTCGTAGCCCTCCTCGGTCAGGAGAAGGATGTAGGCATCGGAGTCTCGTAGGTGTTCGAGAACTTTGTTGTTCAAATTAGCTCCGGGCTGATGGTCCCACTCGGCCACCCAGGACTGGTGCCCGGCGGCTTCCACATGCGCTTGAAGCCACCGAACGACTGCCTCGTCCTTGCTGGAGTGGCTGATAAACACGGTGGCCTGGGGGACCTGGGGCAGAGGCAAGGCCGACGGGTCGACGATCATGCGCGAAGGTCTACCACGAGGCTGTCACCAGCAAACGGGGGCCAGATGTCGCCAGGGGACGCACAACGTGCCGAGCAGAACGGCAGCGCCGTAATCCGGCCCGCCAGCGGTAGAGGGGAAGGCAGAACGGCATATATGGTGTTGTCGGCTTGGCCACACTTGACGACAGGGCCTGGGTTGGGCGACGAACTGTCGATGCCTGCTCTCGCCGCCAGGTTGGACCGCGGGGCGGTGGCGTTACGGGTCTACGGCCCCTCAGCATGCGGGCGTTGGTGTCGAACAGGGCCAGCTCGCCGGTGGTGAGCAGGTGGCGGACCACGAACGCCCTCTCGCTGACCCGCCAGAGCCCTCGCCCTGGGCCAGCTCGGGGAGCTGGCCGATCTCGACGGAGGCGAGCCCGAGGAGCTTGCCGACGGCCTGGGCCTCGTCGTAGGGCTCGTTGTAGAAGATGCGGGTGGCGGTGTCGGCCAGGAGACCCTGGGCGAGGCCCCGGGACTGGGAGCCTAGGTCGCCGACGGCGTCGAGGTCCGAGAGGCGGTAGACAACCATGAGGTTGGCGAGGCCTCAGGCTTGGGAGAGCGTGACCCACGCCGCAGCACGAACACTGAGACTGGCGGATGGAGATCCGGGGCACCACGCCGACCCGGCGGACCTGGCGGGGGTAGCGGCCGTCGAAGGCCATCGCCTCCCCGCAGCAACCACACTCGGGTCAGGGTGGTGGAGCCGGGCGCCCGTGAACAACGCGGCCTATGTCGCCACTGGCCGCCGGCACGCCCAGGTGATCGCCACGACGACGCCACCAGCTGACGACACCCTCCCCAACTGGCGGCGTGCCCCCCGTGTCGGCCAGTCGGTTGCGCGGGTGCCTCGCCGGCCAACATTCCAACATTTCAAGATTCCAAGCACCCCGGCCGTAGAGCTACCTTGGAATCTTGGAATCTTGGAACCTTCCAGGTCAGGGCACATCTTGGCGGCGACAGGCCGGAATCTTGACCTCAGCGGTGTGCCCACCGAGCCTCGGGACGGGTCAAGTGATGGTCCAGCCGTTTCGGGTCTTGTGGGTCTTGGAGCCCGAGCTGCTTGCGGGCCCGGTGCAGAGTGGTGGCAGGGATGCCGGCCTCGGCGGCGTCGGCGAGCAGCTCGGCGGCCGGGGCCTCTCCTGGGTGCTCGACGCGCCAGGTGCTGAGCCAGGAGACGGCCTCGGCCAGGGCCGGGCTCTGGGAACCGGCCAGCAGCTCCGACGCGCTGCGCGGGTCGGGCCTGTCGTTCCATTCGACCCGGGCCACGCCGAGCTTGGGCACGTCGAAGAGGGAGTACCCCCAGGTAGGGGCCTTGATGGCGAGGTTGGACTTGACGGTCGCCGTCAGGCGATGGTCGGTGTCGTCGGGGTCGCGGATGACGGCGTAGGCTGCCCGAGCCGCTCCCACGATTCCGATGGAGCCGCCACCCCGGTAGAGGGCGGCCCCGCCGACGGCCTTGTTGTGGTGGCGGCGCGCATTGACCACCGCCGTCCGGGTCGCTGCCGCCGCTGAGGCGAGATGGGCGAGGAGGCGGCGCACCGATTGGTCCTTGTGGGAGTCGACCCGGTCCGACAGGTAGGCGGCCAGCACGTCGACCACGACCAGGCTGGCCTGGGAGGCCTCCACCAGCCGGGCGATCCAGGCGATGTCCTCGGGCAGGACGACGGGGCGCAGGATCGTCCCCTGCTCGCCGTCCACCTCCCGGGCGGCCACACAGATGCAGCGCTCCAGGTCGGCGCCGGCCGCTTCGAGGCGAGGACGGATGGTGTCCCCCCAGCCGTCCTCCGCCGACAGCAACAGCACCGAGGCTGGACGGGCCGGCGGGAGCGCTGTCGGGCCAGCCCGATCCCCTGGTGACCCGAGCGGCCAGGTCGAAGGTCATCGTCGACTTGGCCGAGGCCGGGTCCCCCTCGATGACCACGAGCTTGCCGGCGGGGATGCGTCCCGGCCAGACCCCACTCGATGGACTCCCGGGGGATCCTCGACGCCCGCCGTACTGCCCACCCTCCCCCCGGCTCGGCGCCGTCGGCTACCGTGATGTCGGTCAACCTCGCAGCTCCTGGCTGTCAGGCCCCCTGGTGCTGCCCGGGGGGCTTTGTGCGTGGTGGAGACGGGCAGCTCAGATGGTCAGCCCGCCGGTGTTGGCGTGTCGGGTGCCGAGAACATGCAGATGGGCCCGGATACCGTGAGGCAGCCGGGGGCGAGGTGTTCATAGCCCGAGTCACCCTGACGCCGCCGCCTTGTCCCGGCGGGTCGGCCGGAGACCAGCCGGCGGTCGTGTCGGTCTTGGGTCGGTCGCGAACTCAGTGGACCAGAGCTGATCAGCACTCCTCCCCCTTTGCCTGCGAAGCGCTGAGGCGCCAACGCCTTGACCTTGGTCTGGTCTCACAGGTCCATCCCGGGCCCCGCTGGCGCCTCGGGGGATGGGGCAGGTGCACTCTTACCAACGCAGAGAGGGAGGGCGATGAAGCGGTCGAGCGGGTCCACCAGCACCACTCGCACGAGCCGGACGTACGCCTGGTACTCCGCGCCGCTCAACCTCACCCTGGTCCGCCCAGGACCAGCGACGCCGGCCAGAGTCCGGGCATCCTCGGTGGAGGAGCACATGGCCGCCCGGTCGAGGAGGTCGAGCACCCGGGACGTGCCCGATGGGGGCTCCGAGGGCGACGTGGCGCCCAGCGCTCGGCGTAGGCAAGCCATCATGGCGGCCAAGTCGCCGGGCACGACCATCACGGCGGTGAGCTCGGCTCTCCCGTCGGGGGTATACAACTCCGGGCTCGCCTTGGCGGCCTCGGCAACTGCCTTGCCGAGGGCCCCGGCAGTCCTCGCTCCTGCGAGGAGGGCGTCTTCGTCTTCGAGGTCGTCCGGATCTGCGTAGAGCAGCCAGTCCTCGATGCGACCCAAGCCCTCGACCAGCTCCTCGGACGGGTCGATGACCACGACCACTCGGCGGTCGGAGGTCACTGCCCGCTCCTCTTGGCGCTGGGGCCGGACCGCCGGTGAGCCTTCACGCGCCGGCGGACCGACGTGGGGTAGACGCCGAGCAGCTGGGCGGTCAGCTCGACCGATATCTGGCCGGCCATGTCGGCGACGGCGTCGTCGACGGCGGCCTGAGCGGCGACGACCTGGCGGTCGTGGTTGGCCAGCGCCTCGGCCCGACGGGCCACAGCCTGGTCGAGGCTGGCGACGGCCCGGGCGTGGGCGGCGTCGAGAGCGGCGAGGGTGCGCTGGGTGTCGCGCACTTCGGGACGTACGGGCATGGTGGCCTCCTCCGGAGCGCCGCCCTCGCGGGCTCCACGGGTGGTCCGTGCTGGGTCCGAGCTATCCGGCGCTGGGGAGGCCGGCACCTCCCCCGACGCTGGGGTGCTCCAGGCGTCCTCTACGGGTTGGGGACTCGGCGGGCCAGGCGAGCAAGCTCGGCCGTGGTCAGGCCGGTGAGCGAGGCGCCCAAGGCTCCGTAGTTCTGCATCAGCTTCGACTCCACGGCCAGGGCCCGGCGGGCGGCGGCCACCGCTGCCTCCGCTTCGGCGAGTGCCCGGTCCTGTTCCACCAGGGCCGCCTCCACCGCCGGCCGGGCGCGGATCGCCCTGGCCCTCAGCCTGGCGTCGGCCACAGTGAGGATGCGACGGCGGTGGCACGCCTGTTGCCAGCGGTGCGGGCCGAGACCCCCGGTGGCCGCCACCAGGCGATGCTCAGCCCTGGCCACCTCGCGCTCTCGTCGAGCGACCGCTCGTTGCCACCTCTCGTAGGCAGCCCGCCAGGCATCAGCCTCGTCCACCAACCCTTCGGCTACGGCCACCACCTCGGCGCGCACCATGACCATCGACCGTCACTCCTATCACCGGCCAGTGACACTCGACAGCGCCCACCATCGCCGCCGTCCACTCCCTCCCGGCCCACCCACCAACCTCAGCCTCGCCGCCGACACCATCGGCCTCGCCGCCGCCTCCGTCCCCCAGGCCACAATGAACCTCACACAGTCGGCACCCGAGGATGTGGGCCCCGCCGTTGGCGGGTCCGGGCCGCCCGCCGAGGACCGGATAGCTCGGACGCCGGGACGCCGGCTGGGTGATGGCCCATGCGCTCAAGGCCCTCGGCGACCGGGAATGATCTCCATCCGGCGGATCAGCCTCGGCGGAGGCTACCGCTATCTGATCGACTCGGTTGCGGCCGGCGACGGGGCGGCCGGACACTCGAACAGCTTGGCCCGCTACTCCTCCCAGTCGGGCACCCCGCCCGGCGTCTTCATGGGCCGGGGCCTGGCCGACCTGGACGGCGGACGAGGGGTCGAGGTGGGCTCGCAGGTGGCCGAGAGCCACCTGGAGAACATGCTGGTGGCGCTGGCCGATCCCATCAGCGGCGAGCCACTCGGAAGTGGGCCGACGTCACGACCAGGCACCGTGCCCGTGGCCGGGTTCGACCTCACCTTCAGCCCGTCCAAGTCGGTGTCGGTGGCCTGGGCTTTGGCCGACGAAGGGACGAAAGCGGTCATCTACGAGTGCCAGTCGAACTTGTAGGTGTGAATGAACGAGCCGAAGGTCTCGATGCTGGTGCCCTTGTCCTTCTTCAGCAGCGGCGTGCCAGTGAAGCCGATAAACATGGCCTCGGGCAGCAGCTCCTTCATGGCCGCGTGCATCTTCCCAGACTGTGTGCGGTGAGCTTCGTCGATGAAGACGAACAGGTTGCCCTTGGCCCTGAAGTCACTCGGCAACTTCGCGTGAAGTTCGGCGATGAAGTCGCGCTCAGCTTCGTCGCGGTCGGCCTCATCGTCGGAACCCCGGAACTTGTGGATCAAGGAGCAGACCAACCAAGGCTCGCTCTCGTTGAGAGCGGTGAGTAGATCCGCGAGCACGGCGGGCTGCCAGGTGGCGATGGTCTTGGGCTCGCCAGCCCGGCGGAACCTCCCTACTCGATCGGAAGCAGCCGGATGCGTAAGCCGCCAGCGGTGACCACGACCACGGCGCCAGCGGTCAGGGAATCCTCGATCTCGCCGAGATTGGCCAGGAGGAGGCGGAGCTGCTCTTCCGCCAGGTCCGAGCTTCGGCGGAAGATGATCACGCTGGGCCCGGGGTGGTGGCCCAGCGCCAACAGCTCCCCGAAGTCAGTGTCGGCCGACACGAGGACTCGGTTCTCGGCCGCCGCCCTGGCCATGACCTCGTGGTCAGGTGCCCCAAGGAGACCCCGGTCTGTGACGTGGACCGCATCGTGGCCCGCCTTGCCCAGGCCGCGCGCCAGGCGCTCCGCGAGCGCCTCGTCGACCAAGAACCTCACCCGGCGGGACGCAGCGGCAGCTCGCGCTCCTCAACGGCAGCAGCCGCATAGCGCAGGGCGTCCTGAACGTCCTCCGCTGCCAGCTGGGGGAAGTCGGCCACGATCTGATCGGTGGTCATGCCCGCGGCGACCATACCCACGACCCGTGCCACCGGGATCCGCGTGCCGCGAATGCAAGGGACCCCTCCCATGATGCGGTGATCGACGGAGATGCGCTCGAAAGCCACCCCCCCGATGGTACGCCACTCATCCGAGATGGCGGCCCCTGGCTCGTCCAGCACCGGTCGGGTGTGCCAAGACACCTCCACAGCCTCCGGCCCTCAGGGGTCCACTTTGGTGAGGCATCCGAGCGTCGGAACCCGGCCGAGCTCGACCGCTACTCCACTTTCCCCGGCGCCGTGGTTGCGGGCAAGGTGCCAGCCAAGCACGGCGGCCTTGTCGACCGGATCGGGGTAGAACTCGGTCCCCCCGAAGCTCGCCTGCGGCGCGTGGACGGCAGAGTCGAGCAGGCCGATGCTCTCCAGCTTTGCCAATGTCTCGTGATCGATGCCGGTCACCGCCTCGGCGATGACGAGCACCTCGGCCAGACTGAGATGCCGGGTCAACGACCAGCCAGTCGCTCCAAGAGGTTCCGGTCCCGCTCGATCACCTGCTGGAGGGCGGCCATGAACTCGGGGTCGGCCTTGGCCCGGGCCACCTCGGCCACCAGCGCCTCCTTCACCACGGCATTCACGCTGGTCCCCCTGGCCCTGGCCACGGCCTCCACGTCGTCAGCCAGCTCGCCGGGGAGACGCACCGTCGTCGTACGGGTATCGTCCATAGCGCCATGCTATCATGGCGCCATACATACAGCCACGCGAACGAGCGGCGGCGAGTCCAAAGCTCGGACTCAACGGGACTCAAGTGGACTCACCGAGTGCCTTTCGGGACTTCCTAATGCCCCTTGATGCCCCAGCAGGAAGTCCGCTACCAGGGCGTTTGTGAAGTCGGTCAGGTCAAGAGGGGTGTGGACGCTACGTTCGCAACGTAGAAGTCG